>JAICSD010000262.1 GCA_025937075.1 Vicinamibacteria bacterium
CTGCGGCGCGGCCGACGCGTGGAGCATGAACGCGAGCGCCAGCGCCGAGAGCGCCGCCGCCATTCTCGAATGAACTCTCATGAAGCCAAACCTCCACAAGGGGACCGTATCGTATGATTACGCTCGGCGGCGTGCAGGCGCTTACCCGCCCCGAGGAGATCTCGACCCAGCGACCTACCCGAGGCGCTCGACGCGGACGAGGATGCCGCCGATCCATGCCGCCGGGGCCATGAACAGCAGTGCCGACGCCTGCGACCAGCTCGATGCCGACCGGCTGGCCAGCAGCGAGACGACAGCACCCAGGGCGATGAGCAGCGCGAGGACGGCGGCGTGCGTCCCGGGACGCCGTGCCGCGACGCGCGCGGTCAGCCATCCGGCCACGAGCGCGAAGACCACCCCCCAGACGACGTTGCCGATTTTGAAGCCGGCGGAGGTGGGCGCGTGCGGATCGACGCCGGAGAGTTGGAACAGCATCACCGCGGATGCCGCGAAGACGAAATAGCCCGCCGCTACTGCCGCGACGCTACGAAGCAAAATCAACTCCCAACGCGCAACGCGCAACTGAAGTTGCGCCTACGAATCGATCCCGTCCGCGACGATCATCTGCGTCTTTGACGTCGCCTGCCGGATCGCCTTGGCAGGTGCGTACTCCTCACACGCCCACCACGCCTTCGCGCGCTCCATGCTCGGAAACTCGAGCAGCACGAAGCGCCCGGGATTCCAGTCTCCTTCGAGCGTCTCGGTCCGGCCGCCGCGCACGAGGAACCGGCCGCCGTACTTGGCGAGCGTCGGCGTCACCAGCCGCTTGTAGTCCTCGTAGCGGACGGGATCGACAATCGCTACCTGCACCACGAGATACGCAGGCATATCAACGCACGCTCGCCGGCGCCGGCGCGGGCGCCGACACTGCCGGGTGCAGCACGAGATTGTCGATGAAGAACTCCATCATGCGTTCCTGGTTCACGGCAGAGTGCCCCAGATCGGGCCCGACCTGCAGGTCGAAGCTCTTGCCTGCCGACTGCAGCGCCTTGATCAACTGCAGCGAGTTCGACGGGTGCACGTTGTTGTCCGCCGTGCCGTAATAGAGCAGCAGACGTCCGTTCAGCTTGTCCGCGTACGTGATCGCGGCGCCCGCTTCGTAGCCGTCCTTGTTCCCGTCCGGCGTCCACATGTAGCGCTCGGTGTAGATCGTGTCGTAATTGCGCCAGTCGGTTGGCGGCGAGGAGGCTGATGCCGCCGCGAAGACGTCGGGGTGCCGCAGGAGCTCCATCACGGCGGTGTAGCCGCCATACGACGTCCCGTAGATGCCGACGCGATTGCGATCGAAGTACGGACGATTCCAGAGCGCCTTCACGCCTTCCGCCATGTCGTCCATCTCCACCTGCCCGAGTTTCAGGTAGATCTCGTCGAGCACGCGCTTCCCCATTCCGGGCACGGCGCGCGAATCGAGGTCGATCACGAGGAACCCGTACTCGGTGTTCGCGTTGGGCAGCGTGAAACGCTCGCTTGCCGTGTTGCTGGCAGACGCCGGCCCGCCGTAGACGGTCACGAGCGCCGGGTACTTCTTCGATGGATCGAAATCGGATGGGAAGTGAATCAGGCCGTACAGCCGGGTCCTGCCGTCCGCGGCCAGGTAGCTGAACATCTCGAGCTTCTTCAGTCCGAGCGCGTCGAACTTCGTCAGATCGCTCGTCGCGAGCTCCGCGATCACCTTCCCGCCGGCGTCGACGAGCGTTGTCCGTGGCGCGACGTCGTGCGCCTGCGCGACGTCGACGAAGTACCGCGCGTCGGGCGCCATGTTGATCGTGTGGTTCAGGGCGGGATCGGTCAGCCGCGTCTCCGCCTTGCCGTCCAGCCCCACGCGATGGAGCTGCAGCTTCATGAAGTTGTCGCCGTCGCGAGCGGTGTAGAAGAGCAGGTTGTCCGTTTCGTCGATCGCAACGACGCTGTCGGCTTCGTAGCCTGAGGCAGCGGTCAGCGCCGCGACGAGCGAACCGGAGAGATCGTAAAGGTAGAAGTTCTTCCAGCCGGTCCGCTCGGAGCTCCAGATGAACCGCCGGCCGTCCTTCAGAAAGCGCCGCTCGGGCGTGTTCTCGATCCAGCCTGTCGGCCACTCCTCGTGAATCACGGTCCGGCACTTCCCCGTGGACGGACTGCACGCCGCCATCTCGAGGATGTTCTGACGTCGGTTCGTCCGGTTCAGAAGGATCTCGCGGCCATCCGCCGACCACTCGATGTCGTAGACGTAATGACCGACCGTCGCATCTTCGAACGGCTTGCCGTCCCTGACGTCGATCTGCGTGCTCTTGTGCGACTCGACGTCGTACACGAACAGATCCACGACGGGGTTCGGTTTGCCCGCCTTCGGATAGGCTTCGACGTCCAGCGTGTCCTGCACCTCCGTCTGATTCATCTGCAGGTAGTAATCGGGGACCTGTTTTTCGTCGAAGCGGTAGTACGCCAGCATGCGGCTATCCGGAGACCACCACATCGCGGTCCGCTGGTTGAGCTCTTCGCCGTACACCCAGCTCGCGGTTCCGAACTTGATGCGATCCTTTTCGCTCCCTTCGGTCGTGATCGCGATCGCATTCGATCCGTCAGCGCCGCTCAACCAGAGGTTGCGGTCTTTGTAGAACGCCTCGAGCCTGGCGTCGGGTGATTCCGCCGAATCGAACTGGCGTCCGCGCGCGGGCTGCTGCCCGCCGCGCCCGCGCTGACCCGACTGGCCACGGCGTGAGCGGCCCTGCGCCGGTTCGCCCGTCCCCTCGGGCGCATCTCCGATGACGGTGGCCTTCCGCGACGCCACATCGAACCGATACCGCTTGCCGCCGCGCGCGTACTCGAACGAGGAGCTGTCGTCCGCCCACGTGACCACGAGGGAGCCGAAGCTGGCGGCGAGCCCCCGCGTCTCGTGCGCCATCTTTTCGAACTGGTCGTACCCCGGCATCAGCTTCAGCCGGTCCTGCGCGGTCGCACCGATCTGCGAGGTGGCGAGCGCGGCACCAAGCGCGACTCCGAACCGAATGGACGCGACGCGCGAGGACCGGAACATCATGTGCACGAGTCTCCCTGCATGAGCACGAGTCTCCCTGGATGATGCGTTGTCTCAGCGGGCGGACGCGGGCTGCGCGAAGCGTGCCTGGCGCACGCGCGTGAGGTGCGGCACCTGGCCCATCAATCGCTGCATCAGCATGAGCTGACCTCGATGGTGCATCTCGTGCTCCTTCGCGCTGAGCAGCATCTCGAACCGCGTCTTCTTCGATGGCTGCACGGGGGGCGCAAAGTTCACGATTTCAGCGAGCGCCTGTTCGTCAAGGGATTCGATGAACGCGGCGAAGCGCTCGCCCTCCTCACTGAGTGCGCGGACGACGTCGGCTTTGGTGGCGAGCGCCTGCTCGAGCTGCGCGGCCTGCTGCCGGCGCGCGCCAAAGAAGGCCCCGTCCAGCGACGAGATCTTCTGGCCGTGCACGTCGAGCTGCCACGCCGGGCTCACCGCCAAGTGCGCCAGCATCTCGCGGACGCTCATCACGTCGGGCGTGGTCCGGAAGCTGTACTTGTCCTCGGGAATCTCTTCCGCAATGGTCACCGTGTTCTTGCGAACTGTGCGGAACCCCTCCGCCAGCTCTTTTGCCCCGTAATAGGTCATGGCACCTCCGATAGGAATTGATCAATCAGTGTACCCGAACGCCGCGGCCTCGCGGGTCCCGCCGGCGACGGCTGAGCGGCCCTCGGCGGCTTTGGATAGAATTCGCCTTAGGAGACTGAGTCATGCGCGACGCGCTTTCGGTCCGGGGTGGCTCGCGGTGGGAGGGCGACGCCGGAACAGCGCCAACCATCAGGGATCGGGTGACCGCCGTGGACTGGTGGCTGGCCTGCCGCTTTCAGCGTTTCCTCGCCCCCGGCCGCGTGCGGCTCGAGTTGTGGAACGGATCGTCGCCGTGGACGTCCGAGGAACCTCCGATCGGCGATCTCGTGGCGCGGGACCGCGGCGCACTGCTCAAGCTGCTGTTCCACCCGGCCCTGCAGTTCGGCGAGTTGTACTCGGAAGGCCGCGTCGCGATCCAGGGGCCGCTCGAACGCGTCATGGAGGCGGCCAATCATCTGACGGACACCGACCGCCTCACGCTGCGCGAGTGGTTCGCGCTGAAATTTCCTCCGGCGAACAGCCTGCGCCGCGCGCGCCGCAATATCCATCATCACTACGATCTCGGCAACGACTTCTACCAGCTCTGGCTCGATCGCGAGCTCGTCTACACGTGCGCGCTGTTTCCGACCGCCGATGCGACGCTCGAAGAGGCGCAGATCGCGAAGCTCGATCTCGTCTGCCGGAAGCTGCAGCTACGGCCCGGCGAAACCGTCATCGAGGCGGGCTGCGGCTGGGGCGCGCTGGCGCTCCATATGGCCCGCGCCTACGGCGTTCGCGTCAAGGCGTTCAACATCTCACGGGAGCAGATCTGCTATGCGCGCGAGCGCGCGGAGCGCGAGCACCTGGCGGATCGCGTCGACTTCATCGAAGACGATTACCGCCGCGTCAAGGGACGCTTTGACGTCTTCGTCTCGGTCGGCATGCTCGAGCACGTCGGGCTGAAGCACTTCGATTCGCTCGCGGCCGTCATTCGCCAGGTGCTCGATCCGGCAAGAGGCCGCGGGCTGCTCCACTTCATTGGGCGCGACCGTCCGCGTCCGTTGAATGCGTGGATCGAGCGGCGGATCTTCCCGGGCGGGTATCCGCCGACCGTTGGCGAAGTGCTGCAGCACGTGCTCGAGCCGGCCCGGCAGTCGATGCACCACGTCGAGAACCTGCGCCTGCACTACGCGCGGACGTGCGCGCACTGGCGGATGCGCTTCGAAGCCGCAGAATCGCAGGTCCGCGGTCGATTCGGCGAGGCCTTCTTCCGCGCGTGGGACCTCTACCTTGCCGCATCGGAGGGGGCGTTCGCGGCCGGCACGCTGCAGCTCTTTCAGATCGTCTTCGCGCCGTCCGGCGCCGCGCCGCTTTTTGCCGCGCAGCCGTTCCCCGAGCGCCAGCGGTGACCACCCGCTGCGACGTGCTGATCGTCGGCGGCGGCCCCGCCGGATCGAGCTGCGCGTGGGCGCTCAAGCGTGCCGGCGCCGACGTGCTGGTCGTCGACCGCGCGCGCTTTCCGCGCGACAAGATCTGCGCGGGATGGATCACCCCGCCCGTCCTGCAGCGCCTCGAGCTCAGCCCTGACGAGTACGCCGCAACCGGCCGGACGATTCAGGCGATCAGCGGTTTCCGGACTGGCGTGGTGACCGGTGACGCCCTCGAAACTCAGTACCCCTCCATCGTCAGCTACGCGATCCGGCGCTGCGAATTCGACGAGTACCTCCTCACGCGCTCAGGTGCGCGCCTGCTGATGGGCACACCGCTCCGCTCGCTGACGCGCTCCGGGCGATCGTGGATCGCCAACGAGGAGATCGAAGCAGACGTGGTGATCGGCGCCGGGGGCCACTTCTGTCCCGTCGCGCGGCTCACCGGGCGCGTACACGATGCGCGCGGCCTCGTCGTCGCGCAGGAGATCGAGATTCCGATCCCCGCGGACGCGCCATGCCGCGTCGATGGCGCTGCACCGGAGCTCTACTTCACCGCGGACCTCGAGGGCTACGGCTGGTGCGTACGGAAGCGCGATCACGTGAACGTCGGCTTCGGCCGGCGCGACGGTGGCGCTTTCCCATCGCACGTCGCCTCCTTCCTCGAATGGCTCGAAGGGGAGCGGCGCGTCCCTGTCGCGGCCACACGCAGCCGCTGGCACGGTCACGCGTACCTCACGGCGGGCAGCGTCTCCACTCCCCTGGTGGACGATGGATTGATGTTGATTGGGGATGCTGCGGGCCTCGCCTATGCGGAGAGCGGCGAGGGCATTCGGCCGGCGGTCGAGTCAGGACTTCGCGCCGCTCGGACGCTCGTCGCGGCACGCGGACGCGCGCGTGCGGATCTCGCCGCCTACGAAACCGAGACGCGCGCCGATGTGCCATCGCCCGGCCTCGCCTCGAAGCTTCCGCGCGGCCTCGTCAGGACTCTGGGGAGATGGCTGCTCGGCAATCCCGTCTTCACCCGCCACGTCGTTCTCGATCGTTGGTTTCTCCGCTGCTGATGGCTGCACGCGGCGAATCGTGTGCGTGGCTTGCGCCTTCAGGCGGAAGATCCCGCCGCCACTCACGGTAACCCTGCACACACAGCGCGAGAAAGACGACATACAAGCCGCAGGTCCAGTAGAGGGACTTGATTGCGTACACGCCGATGTAGACGACGTCCGCGACGATCCACAGGATCCAGTTCTCGAGGAATTTCTTCGTCATCAAGAACTGCGCGAACACGCTCAGCATCGTCGTGAATGCGTCCGGGTAGGGAAGCGCCGC
This sequence comes from Vicinamibacteria bacterium, assembly GCA_025937075.1. The sequence goes on from JAICSD010000262.1 coordinate 6,382, forward strand.
GTCGGTATACCGATGCATGGACGTCCCGAGAGCCGCGGTCCCGGCAGCGACACCGAGCATGGTCCACGTCCAACCACGCCGCGCGAGATGCCGTATCGCCGAGAGCGAACGCGCGTGC
>JAICSD010000362.1 GCA_025937075.1 Vicinamibacteria bacterium
GACGTGCAGCAGCGTAGCCTCCTGATTGATGTAGTCGTAGCGGTCGCCCGGATTCGGGTGATCGCTCAGCCACTGCGGACCGCCCGGGCCGCCCTCCTGCTCGATCGTCTTGAAGACGTTGGCCATGTCCCGCGGGTCATAGCCCGCACGCGCCATGATGTGCGTCCCGAGCAGATCGGCCTGCTTCTCGTACTCGCGGCTGTAGCGCAGAAATGCCGTGCCGAGGCCGAACTGGGTGCCCTGCGCGATGAGTCCGCCGGTGCGTCCGCCGACGATGGCGCCGAGCACGGCGCCCGCGATCGTGCCGATTTCATACGGCGTCGCCTTCGTCGCCTGCGCGGTTCCATGCCGCAGCGCGACGTGGCTCAACTCGTGCGCCATGACGCCGGCGATCTCCCCGTCGGTGTGCGCCTTCTCCATCATGCCGCGGTTGACGAACATCGGCCCGCCCGGCAGCGCGAAGGCGTTGATCTCGCGTACGTTGATGCCCGCGAACTCGTAGTGGAACTCCGGATGCTGGAGATCGGACGGGATCGCGCCGACGAGACGACGGCCGACCGTGGTGAGGTAGCCGTTCACCTGCTCGTCGTGCATCACCGGGAGCTGCTGCTCCACCTGCTGCGCGGCGTCCTGGCCCAGCTTCACGTCATCGGCCGGGCTGTACTTATTCGGGGGCGGTGTGATTGTGGTCTGCGCTGCCGTCGCGACGACGAATGTGGCGAGTGCAGCCGCAACAACCGCGGGTTTCAGCCTGTATGCCTTCATCTTTCAGTCCTCCCACCTCATCCGCAGCACGAATCTACCCCACTAATTGCCGATTCCATGCCATGAAAAGATGAGGTAGCGCGGAGTCTCCAGATGCGCGCTTTCGATGCGCCGGATGAGATGCGAAGAGGTGCTTTACTCCACGAGCACTCGCGCGTGAGGGAAACGACCTACCCCGTTATGGCCTTCGGCGATCTCATCGGCTGCGGCACGCGCGCGGTCGCGAGCTGCCAGTCCGACGATGGCACCGCCGAAGCCGCCGCCGGTGAGCCGGGCGCCGTAGATACCGTCGGTACGAATCGCGCGTTCGACGAGCTCGTCGACGGCAGGAACGGAAACCTCGAAGTCATCGCGCATCGAGGCATGAGACTGCACGAACAGCCGCCCGACCTCGGAGAGATCGCCCGCGCGCAGCGCGGCGACCGTCCTCAGGACGCGCGCATTCTCCGTGACCACGTGACGGGCGCGGCGGTCGAGCGGAGCAGGCAATGCTGCGATGCGCGACAAATCCTCGGCGTCGCGCAGCTCCGGGACCCCGAGCAGCGCCGCGGCGCGCTCGCACTCCGCTCGGCGCGTCCGGTACTCGCCGCCCGCGTGCTGGTGCGTCACGCCTGAATCGATCACGATCAACGAGGCCTCTGACGGAATCGGCACACGCTCGAACTCGAGGGAGCGCGTGTCGAGGAAGAGCGCACTGCTCACGTCTGCCAGGCTGCACGCCATCTGGTCCATGATGCCGACCGGCGCCCCGACGAAGTCGGTCTCGGCGCGTCGCGCCGCGACGGCGAGCTGCACATCGTCCAGCGGCAGGTCGAAGGCGCTGCGAAGCGCGCGCCCGATCGCGATCTCGAGCGCGGCACTCGATGAGAGCCCGCCGCCGACGGGGACGCGCGATTCGATGCGTGCATCGAAGCCGCCGATCGGAGCCGTCGCGGCGAGCGACCACGTCATGCCGCGCACGTAGTCCGCCCAATCCCCCTGTCGCTGCTCGCTGCCTGCTTCGAACTCGACGAGGTCGCGCGCCGCGAACTGGGCGCTCCAGACGCGCACGCGGCGATCCGGGCGCAGGGCGACCTCGACGCGCGTGGAGAACGGAATCGCCGCGGGCAGCACGAATCCGCCGCTGTAATCCGTGTGCTCGCCAATCAGATTCACGCGGCCGGGGGCTTCGGCTGCGATGTCGGGATCGCGCCCGAACAGATCGTGAAAGGACGGAAGCGTCATGCGTTGACGAGCGCGGTCACGTCCACCGCCCGCAGCTCCGCGGCCTTCTCCTCCGGCAGGGTATCAGCGGTGAAGACTCCCGCGCCAAGCTCGCTGCCCGCGAGGTACTTCAGGCGCCCGGGCATGCGATAGGCGGGATAGAACTCGATGTGCAGGTGCGCTTCGGGGTGCGCCGTGCCGTCGGTCGGCGCCTGGTGAAAGACCATGACGTACGGAAAGGGACGCCCCCACAGCCCGTCGTATTTCAGCAGCGTGCCTTTGAGCACGCGAGCGAGCGCGGCGCCTGTCGAATCATCCATCTCGGCGAGCGACGCGATCGGATCCGTCGGCGCAATCCACACCTCGTACGCGTAGCGCGCGAACGCCGGCATGAATGCAACGGCGCGATGCTCGTCGAGGATGATGCGGCCTCCATCGCGGCACTCCGCCTCGACAATCGACTGGAGCAGCCCGCGCCGATGGTCGGCGTAATACATTCGCTGCTGCTCCAGCTCTCGCGCGGCGACCGGCGGCACGAAGGGATACGCATAGATCTGCCCGTGGGGATGGTGCAGGGTGACGCCGACCTCGACGCCGCGATTCTCGAAAACGAGCACGTACTTCACGTCATCTCGCGATCCGAGATCGATGTAGCGATCGCGCCAGACCTGCAACAGCAGCTCGATATGCCACAGCGGCAGGCCGCCAAGGCTCGCCGTCTGGTCTTGCGTGAACACGACGACCTCCGCGGCGCCCGCCGCCGGTCCGGTGTCGACGATCGCCGAAGGCGGCGGATCGGGATGCACCGAGAAGGTCGGGAAGCGGTTTTCGAAGACCGCGACGTCGTACGAGCCAGGCGGCAGTTCCGTTGGCGTTCCCGCATCCTTCGTCGGCGCGAGCGGGTTGAACTCGGCCGGCGGCAGGAACGTCCGCTGCTGACGGTGCGTCGCATACGCGACCCACTCGCCGCGAAGCGGATGCCACCGGAGGTGAGCGTGCCGCGACGCGGCGTCGTGCTCGGAGCCGAGCGGCGACGGGATAGGACCCGCCTCGGGCTTGTGGTCCCGAGCGTATAGCCACAATCGGCGCCCGTCAGGCTTCGTCAGTGTTTGCTTCTGCATCCGCCTTCGCGCGGCGCGCTACGGCGCGGCGAGCCGACGTCAGTTCCCCGCCGCCGCCTGGCGCGGCGGCCTCGCAAACTGCGCCTCGTCGACCGGCGTGTTCATCGTCACGTCGGTAAACTTCTCCGTGAGCAATTCGTTCCACGTCGCGTAGCGGACCTGGAACGGGACTTTCACCCCGCTGACGTCGCGGTAGTCGCTGTAATCGACCTGCTCGAGCAGGTTGCCGAAGGCGGTGCGCGTCAGAATCGTCCGCCGCAGCAGCAGGCCGTTCTTTCGATCGAACTGCAGCTGCTCGTTCACGTCGGGCGTGACTCCCCCGGTCACGAGAATCGTTTCCGTCCCGTCGATGTTCCCATAGCGCGACGGCGTGAGGTTCTCGTAGTGCTTCTTCATGTTCAGCGGCACCGTGAAATCCGCGAGCCGCGTCGCCTGCTGTGCCTGCAGCCCTTCGGCATCGCGAACGTTCTGCCCCATCTGCACCCAGATCGCTTTGCCGTCGGTGGCGCGCACGATCGGAGCGGGACGCGTGTCGAGATCCATCCGGAACTCGCCCGTTGATTTCTCCTGAACCTTGATCGGTACCGTTTGCAAATCGCGGGTCGTTGCCGTGCCCACCATGACTCGCGTCTTCGCCGCATCGAGGGCCGCACGGCCGCCGAGCGCCTGCAGGTACTTGTCGATCACCTGGTCGATCGTTTCCGACGGCTTCGGAGGTTCAGCGGGTGTGGCTTCGCCGCGCCCCCGCGCTTGCGCGGCCATGCCTGGAGCTCCCTCTCCGCGGCCCGGTCCGCCTGCACGCGCTGCGCGCATTTCTGCCACTCGTGCCGCTTCAGCGGGCGTCATCTCGACCGCAAGCGGCGGCGTTCGCTCGGGCGTGTTGTGCCCGTGGTGGCACGTTGCGCAGCCGACGCGCTGGCGCCCTTCGAACTGATGATTGTTGATATCCCTCACCATCTGCATCATCGTCCGCGCGGTTTCCTTGGGCTTCTTCTCGTCCTTGTCGAAGCCTCCCTGCGGACCGGTCACGTGACAGAAGTTGCACTGGACGCCGAGCGACGCGGCGATGAATTGCATCGTGGGCGGGAGATCGGTCGCGGGAATGTCCTTCAGTACCTTGATGTTTTTGTAGTACTCGCCGGCGGTCTCGCCCGGGCGCGGTGGACGGGGCGGCGCGAATCCCGGCCCGCCGCGCCCCTGCGGCGCCTGTGGAGCGGGCGCCTGTGGCGAGGACGGCTGCGGGGCGGGCGCCTGGTCGGCGCGAACGCCAACACCGACGAGGAGCGAGACGCCCGCAAGGGAAATCAGGACACTACGGACATGGCTTGCCATCGACAGAGACTCCTCCTTTTCGAACCGAGCTATTAAACACTGAACGCGGATCGCCGATCGAGGAGATCTGTGTGGCGAAAGTGTGACGAAAAAAGGCGGCGGAGCCCTATGGCTCCGCCGCCTTCATCGTGCACTCGCGAAGCGAGATGCTTACTTCTGTCCGCCCGAGCAGCTGCCGGACACTTCGTGGATCGACGTCACGCGAAGCGACGCCATGTTGCCCTGCGAGCTGGCGCCCGAGGACATGCCGCCAGTCGAACCCGCCGTGGATCCCGCTGCGGTCGAACCGGCTGTCGAACCCGGCGTGGACGAGGAGCTGCCCGCGCTCTCGATGGAGCCACGGACCTCAACCTTCTTGTTCACGTACTTGTCGAGATCGTCGCTGGCCGATGCGCTCAGCTTGAGCCCGTTGCTCCACTGGCTGGAGATCGAGCTGC
>JAICSD010000204.1 GCA_025937075.1 Vicinamibacteria bacterium
GCCGAGAGCCAGCAGCGCGCGGAGCGCGCCGTCGCCTCTGGCGTCTTCAGCCGTGAGATCGTGCCGGTGGAAGTCCCGCAGAGGAAGGGGCCTCCCGCGATCGTCTTGCGCGATGAGTACCCGCGCGCGGGGACGACCGCTCAGACGCTCGCGGGGCTGCGTCCGGCATTCACACGCGAGGGCACCGTGACGGCAGGAAACGCGTCGGGCATCAACGACGGCGCCGCTGCTCTCGTTGTCGCGACGGACTCCTGGGCGTCGAAGAACGGCCGGAAACCGCTGGCCCGCATCCTGTCGTACTGCACAACCGGTGTGGACCCGCTCATCATGGGCATGGGGCCGGTCGAGGCCATGCGCAAGGCCGTCGACCGGGCGGGATTGTCGTTCGACGATCTCGACGCCATCGAGCTGAACGAAGCGTTCGCGGCGCAATCGCTTGCCGTCGTCCGCGAACTGCGGCTGGATCCGGCCAAAGTGAACGTCCATGGCGGCGCGATCGCACTCGGCCATCCAATCGGGGCGAGCGGCGCGCGCGTGCTCACGACCCTCGTGCACACCTTGCAGGCACGCGGCGGCGGCAGAGGCGCGGCATCCCTGTGCATCGGCGGCGGCATGGGGACGGCCATGATCGTCGAAGCGTGACACGGTGAGCGTGGGGGGCCGCCTTGGGTCCTTTCAGGGCGCCTCGAGCGTGATGACGATTCGAATTCGCCAGCAGGTGATCGACGATCTGATCGCGCACGCGCGCGGCGAGGCGCCGAACGAGTGCTGCGGGCTTCTCATCGGTACGGAAAGGGAGATCGAGGAAGCCGTCCGCGCGCGGAACACCCTGCAGAGTCCCACCAAGTTCTATCTCGAGCCGGCGGATCACTTCGAGGCGATCCGCCTCGCCCGCCGGTCCGGCCGTATCGTCTGCGGCTCGTACCATTCCCATCCCAAGGGCCCGTCACACCCGTCCGCGACGGATGCCGAACAGCTGGACGACCCGGACATGCTGCTCGTCATCGTGTCGCTCGCCGATGATGGCGGCCCTGAAAGGACCGCCCCACGTACGGCCGCGTCGATCGGCGTGTTCAGGTGGGCCGACGGGAACTTCAGTCGAATCGATTTCGTCCCAGTGCCGTAATGGGCCGTTCATCTGTCCACGCGGCGCCGCTCGCGCGTGTCGCGCTCGTCGTGTGGACAATCGCGGTCTGCTGCGTTGCCCTCGCAGCGGCGCAGGATTCCCCGCAGCAGACCGAACGCCCCGTTCTGCGGGAGATTGCGATCGAAGGCGGCTCCGTCTTCTCGGCCGACGATGTCGAGTGGCTGCTGAAGCTGAAGCGAGGATCGCCGCTGCCGGACACGTCGGAGCATCTGGCCGAAGCGCTTCAGGATCGGTACGCGCGCGATGGCTACACCGAAGCGCGGGTCAGCGCCCGCGAAGAGCAGGGCCGGCTCACCTTTCAGATCGACGAAGGGCGGATCGACGAGGTCGAGATCACCGGCCTCGACGAGCGTCTCGCGGGCCTGTTCCGGGACCGCTTCAGCGTAAAGCCCGGGGACATCTACAATACGCGCACCGTCGGGCAGGCCGTCGATCGCGCGCTCGACGAATCGCAGGGAGCGCTCGTCGTCGGACCGCCGAAGCGTGCGACCGCCTCGAAGCCTGGACCTTCGGCCGTCGTTCTCGAACACCGGAGCGGCCGCAACGTGCTCGTCGTCCCGCTGCGCCCGCGCACCCAGCGCAGCTCGCTGCAGCTCGGAACACGCCGCCGCGAGGACTTCTTCTCCCCGGTCGACGCCCTCTCACCGGCGCTCGGGTTCGCGACGACCGTGTTCGACCACCACAAGTTCAATCACACGTACATCGAAGGCTACGCCGAGTACCGGTTCGGACCCGATCGCCCTGGCTATTCGCTTGGCCTGGAGCGGCCGTTGTTCGGGGGGCCGCGCCTTTTCCTCGGGGCAGAGATTCACGACCTCACGGCGTCCGACGACATGTGGCGGCTGACCACGACGGAGCAGTCGCTCGTCGCGCTCGGGTTCAAGAACACGTTCCGCGATTATTACCGGCGTCACGGCGCGGAGGTGTTCGGAGTCTTTCAGGCTGGGAGCAACAATGAATTCATGTTGATGGCGCGGTGGGACCACCACCAGCCGCTCGAGAACACGACGTCCTACAGCTTCTTCCGCGACGATCACAGCTATCGCCCGAACCCGCTGACGCTCGATCAGGACGTACACTCGCTCGTGGTCGGGTACACGCTCGACACGCGCGCGATGACCGGCCCAGGCTCGAGCCGGACGTACCAGCGTCACGTGCACGACGATCTCTATGGATTCGGCTTACGCCAGGCACCAGGGCTGCGGCTGGATTGGTCGTCCGAGATTGCCGGGCACGGCATGGGCGGCGACGCGCGGTTCGATCGCCACATCCTGAACACGCGCGGGTACCTCGCGTTCACCGATCGCCAGCTGCTCAGCGCGCGCGCGTTGCTCGGATTCTCGGGCGGCGTGCTCCCGGTCGAGCGTCAGTTCGCACTGGGCGGCATCGGCAGCGTTCACGGATACGGCTTCAAGGAGGCGCAGGGCACCGGCATGGCGCTCTTCAACGCCGAGTATCGGATCCGGCTCATCGGACGCCCGAATCGCGACAACGACGGGATAGCCGTTCTCGGCTTCTACGATCTCGGACGAATCACCGGGCCAATCAGCGGCTCGCGTACGGACTGGCTGCAGGGTACCGGCGTCGGCGTGAGCCTCTGGGGCCTCCGGATCGACGTCGGCTTTCGCGCGAACGACATCCCGGGATCGCGGCAGGTGCTCGTGCGCCTCGGGCCGACGTTCTGAAGATGGCGTCGCCAGCACGCGTCTCCAGCTTCGTTCTCCTCATCACGTTTCTGCTTGCCGCTCCCGCCTCGGCGCTTCAGGCGCGCATCACCGAGCTCCGCGTCGCCGGCGGAATCGTCCGCGCCTCGATCGAGATTCGGGACCTCTTTCCCGAGAAGTTCCGCGACGTGCTCGAGAGCGGCGGCGCCATTCACCTTCGCCTGCAGCTCGAGTTGTGGGAAGACCGCGCCATCTGGGACAAGCTCGCAGCCCCCGCGCTCGTCAGCGTGTTCCGCTTGATCCTCGATCCGTCGACGCACCAGATCAGCGTGGCCGACCAGTACGGGGAAACGGCGCGCCTCCCGCCATGGCAGGAACCGCTCACGCTTCGTCTCGATCTCGGCCGCGCCGATGCGCTCTCGGACGGCAGCCGCTATTACGTCCGGACGCAGGGAACGCTGGGAACGATTGCGGAAAGGGAAGCAACGGACGCGGGGGATGCGGTGTTTGGCAGCGACGAAGGAGGCGTCACGGTTGGCGCGGTAGGACGGTTCCTGTTCCATACCGTGCTGCAGGTGACCGACTATCTGCAGAGCGTTTCGTCGGACTCGCGCACACCAAACGTGACGGGACGGGAGATTCGAGCGGGGATCAAGCCGTGATCGCTCACCGTATTTCGCCGCCCATGTCCCTGATGCCGGGGCGGATCTTCACCATCGTGCTGCCGGCCGCGACGGTCTTGTCCTTGCGCTTCAGCCTGAACTCGATTCGGTAATCACCGGCGGTATCGAAGACGCGGTCTGCCGTGAAATGGCGCTTGATTTCGCTCTTCCCCGCCTCGTACGGTTCGCAGTCCGGCGTGACGTCCGACTTCGTGCCGTCGCCCCATTCCCACTCGATTGAGGGACAGTAGAACTCTTCGTAATCGTTCGCGCCGCCCTTGATGTCGGCCGTGACGACCACGTGAGCGGGCGAGAATGCGACGACGGGAGAGGCCTTCACCGAGATACTCGGCTTGTCCTTGTCCTTCTGCGAAATTGGAAATGCCGCGAGCAGCAGCAGGAGTGGAACGACCTTCATGGGACACCTCTGGGGAGGTCTCATCTTAACAGATATAATTTGAGCCCATGTCACGTCCCGTGAGCTCTCCATCCGCCGTGCGCCTCACGACGGAGCCGCTGCCGCGCATCAGCACGGACCTGCTCGTCGTACCGCTGCTCGAAGGGGAGGCGGCGGACGCGGTTCGCGGCCTGGACGAGGCGACGAGCGGTGAGCTGAAGCGCGCCATCACATCGGGCGAGGTGAGCGGCAAACTGTACGACGTTTTCCTGACGCCCGCCGGGCCCTCCAACTGGCAGCCGACACGCGTCGCGATTGTCGGTGCCGGACGCGCCGGAGAGTTCGATACGGAGCGCCTCCGCCGCATCGCGACGACGGGAGCGCTGGCGGCACGGCAGCGCCGGATCAAGCGCGTCGCGCTACTCGTGCGCGGTGGGCTCGATGCGGGAGCCGGAGCCCAGGCCGCGGCGGAAGGATTGATGCTCGCCGGGTTCAGCGCGGATCAGTACAAGACCGGCGAGCGCCTCGGACCTCCGCCTGAAGAGATGCTGGTCGCGGTTGAAGCCGGCCATGCCTTGATTGGCGGCGGTGCGCTCGAGAGCGCCGTCGAGCGCGGCCGGATTCTCGGCGACTCGTGCAACCTCGCCAAAGAGCTGTGCAACGAGCCGTCGAACGTGCTCACGCCGACGGTCTTCGCCGACCGCGGCGCGCAAATCGCGCGCGAGGCCGGGCTCGTCGTGCAGATTCTGGACGAGCACGACATCGAGCGGCTCCGCATGGGGCTGCTGCTCGGCGTCGCGAAGGGAAGCGGCGAGGCGCCGCGCGTGCTCGTCATGAAACATCACCCGCCGCACGCCCCGGCGGCGCCCGTGCTCGGTCTGATCGGGAAGGGCATTACCTTCGACACGGGCGGCATCTCGATCAAGCCTGCCGACGGCATGGAGCGGATGAAGGACGACATGGCCGGAGGTGCCGCCGTCATCGGTGCGATGCGCGCCATCGCCCTCCTCCGCGCGCCGATCAACGTCGTCGGCGTCGTGCCCACGACGGAGAACATGCCTGGCGGCCGCGCGCTGAAGCCCGGCGATGTCCTGCACGGCGCGAGCGGCAAGAGCGTCGAAGTGATCAACACGGACGCCGAAGGACGTCTCATTCTCGGCGACGGGCTGTGGTACGCGCAGCAGCTCGGCGCGACGCATCTGGTCGACGTCGCGACGCTGACAGGCGCATGCATGGTTGCCCTGGGCAAGGTCGCAAGCGGACTCTTCGGGCGCCCGGACGCATGGGTCGATGTCGTGCGCCAGACGGCCCAGGCCGCCGGCGATCGATGCTGGCCGATGCCGATCTACGACGAATACCTGGAGCAGATGCGCAGCGAAATCGCAGACCTGATGAATTCGGGCGGACGCGCCGCGGGCGCGTGCACGGCGGCCGCGTTTCTGCGGGAGTTCGCGGCGGATCTGCCCTGGGCGCACCTCGACGTCGCCGGAACCGCGTGGGCCGATGAGGCGAAGCCGTATCAGCCGAAAGGACCGACGGGGATCGCGGTCCGCACGCTCGCCGAGCTCGCGTTCACCTCTGACCGCTGGTGAGGGCGCGATAGAATAAAGGGGAATGCTCCTTCAGGCAGGCCAGCCGATCATCGTCCGGGTTGTCGAGCAGCCCGTCCACAGCACGACGATCTCCGATGTCATCATCGGTGCAATCGGTCTGACGGGTCTCCTGCTGCTCGCGGCCGCGTTGCTCGGCGCGGTCCTCGGCGGGATCCTGATCGGGATCAAGCTCCTGCGCGCGCGCTTCAACCTCGAACGGCCGTCAGAAATCGAAGCGCTGCATATCACGTGACGTAGCGCTCAGTACGTCGACGTTTTCCGCGCAATCGCATTCATCTTCTTCAGGCTCTGCTGATAGCTCAGGATCGAGTCGAGGAGGGCCTGCGCGATCTGCTGGCGGTAAGCCGGCGTCTTCAGCAGCGCGCCTTCCTGCCTGTGCGTCACGAAGGAGATCTCCGCGAGGACGCTCGGCATCGACGCGCCGATGAGCACGACGAACGGCGCCTGCTTCACGCCGAGGTCTTTCAGCTGCCTGGTTCGGGCGCTGAGCCGCCGCACCATCGCGCGCTGCACCATCTCGGCGAAGTCGCGCGACTCGTTCACCTTGTTGTTGAGCGCAATCGCCTTCACGATGTCGGGCAGGCTGTGCATCGACTGGCCCGAGGCCGCGTTCTCGCGCGCGGCAACCGCTTCCGCCTCGGGGTTGTTCGCGAAGTTCAGGAAATAGGTCTCGATGCCTCGCGCGGACGAGCTGCGGCTCGCGTTGGCGTGAATCGACAGAAACAGGTCCGCGCCCTCGCGGTTCGCAATCGCCGTCCGCTCCTGCAGCGGGATGAAGACGTCGCTGTCGCGCGTCATCACGACCTCGATGCCCGGCTGCTTTTCCAGCAGCTTCTGCAGGCGCTGCGCCACGTCGAGCGTCAGCTCCGATTCGACCAGGCCGTTGGCCTGCGCGCCCGGATCGTGGCCGCCATGACCGGCGTCGATGACCACGCGCGAGACGCCCAACCCGAGCTGGCGCGACATCGAGAACTTGCCGTTCGAGTTGGCGGCCGCAGCGGCCGGGGGCGTCGCGTGGCTCGGAACGCTGCGATGCGCCGGCAGCGGCGCCTTCGCATCATCGTCGCCGCCGTCCTTCGCGCGAGCGGTCGCGCTCGATCGGGGCGCTGATGCCGCGGCAGACTCGGGCTTCTCGACGGGCGCGGAGGGCAGTGACGCCACCAGCGCCGCGGCATTCGCGGTGACGACCGGCTTCATCGCCGCGCTTCGCCGCGCGTCGACCACGAGCCGGTACGGGTTGTACAGCGCGTACACCGTGTACGCGTCGACGCCGTCCAGATCGAGCACGACACGCAGCGTGTTCTGCGGGTGGCGTCCGAGCCGGATCTCCTTCACCACATCGTCGTCGAACTTGAGCGTCGCATCCTGCAGCGCGGTCGCGGCGCGCGCCCCCTTGAAATCGAAGAACACACGCCGCGGACGGCCGATCTCCTCCTGGTGGTACGGCACCTCACCTTCGAGATCGAGCGTCACGCGGACGCCGTCCGGGAGGAGCGCCCGATGGATGTCGGTGAGCTGCACAGGCTCGCCTGCAGCGGCCGTCCGGACACCCGCGGTGGGGACGGGAGTCGGCGTCTGCGCGGCTGCGCTCTCGGCCTCGTTGTCGAGGGCCTCGCGTGCGTCGCGCGCCGCGCGCACGTGACGGCTGCTCGGATATTCGCGAATGAGCGCCGCGAACAGGCGATCGGCCGTTCGCGTATCGGCTTCGTCGTCGAACCGCTGGGCCGCGAGCAGCGCCAGGTTGCCCGCCTGCCACAACGCATCATCCGAGTAGCCGCTCGACGGGTAGCGCCGGACGATTCGCTCGTACGATGCCACGACACGGCGCAGATCCTGGAGCGTTGCGCCGTTCGACTCGTCGCGAATGGTGCGTTCCTGATCGAGCGCGCGCGTGTAGAGCGTGCGCGCCGTGTCCGCGGCGAATGCCGGCGCCGCGGCCGTCGCCAGGAGGACGATCAAGAGCTGAAGCTGCTGTTTCATAGGTGCCGCCTACCGAAGCTGCGCGTCCACTTCTTCGAAGTAGTCCTTCTTCACGAGCACTTCCCGCGGTTTGCCGCCGATCGCCGCGGAGACGAGGCCGTCGGCTTCCATCATGTCGACGAGCCGTGCGGCGCGGCTGAAGCCGATCCGCAGCCGCCGCTGCAGGTACGAGATCGACGCCTGGCCGCTCTGCACGACGATGCGGGCGGCTTCGTCGTAGAGATCGTCCTTGTCCATCTCCACGCCGCCCTCGCCGGCGGTCTTTTCCTCCGCCGTGATCGTCTCGTCGTAGGTCGGCTTGCCCTGCTTGCGCAGGAAACTCGCCAGCCGGGCGCTCTCCTGCTCCGAGATGTAGGGGCCGTGCAGACGCACCATGCGCGACGAGGCC
>JAICSD010000537.1 GCA_025937075.1 Vicinamibacteria bacterium
CGCCGCGCCCGCCTGGGCATCGGCTACCTGCCGCAGGAAGCCTCCATCTTCCGCGGCCTCACCGTCGAACAGAACATCCTCGCGATTCTCGAGACGCTGGATCTCGACAGGACGGCCCGCCGCACGCGCCTGCGAGAGCTGCTCGCGGAGCTGGGATTGACGCCGCTCGCGAAGGCACCCGCGTACACGCTCTCGGGCGGCGAACGGCGCCGTGTTGAAATTACGCGCGCGCTCGTCATCTCGCCCAAGTTCATGCTGCTCGACGAACCCTTCGCCGGCATCGATCCGATTGCGGTGACGGACATTCAAAAGATCATCTTTCATCTGAAAACGCGCGGGATCGGCGTCCTGATCACGGACCACAACGTCCGCGAGACGCTCCGCATCACCGATCGTGCGTATATCGTTCATGATGGCGTGATTTTCAGGAGCGGGACGCCGGACGGCCTCGCCGCCGACGAGGAGGTGAAGCGGATTTACCTCGGAACCGACTTCCGATTGGACTAAAATCAGGAGACCGGCCGCGGACGACGCGACCACGCGGAACCAAGCCCGAACCCAATGGCCATTCAGCAGAAGCTGCACACCAAGCTCGTTCAGAAGCTCATCCTGACGCCATCGCTGCAGCAGGCAATCAAGCTGCTGCCGATGTCGACGCTGGAGCTCGCTGACCTGCTGAATCAGGAAATGGTGGAGAACCCGCTGCTCGAAGAAGTTCCGACCGAGGAGCTCCAGCCCGCGGAGCAGACGCAGACGGAGAAGGCTGCGGAGCAGCCCAGCGCCGAGAAGGCGGACACCTGGGACGACGCGGACTACGAATACTTCTTCGGCGACTATCTCGACGACGGCTATCGCTCGCGGACGCCATCGGAGGTCAAGGAGCTGCCGCCGATCGAGAACACTCTCTCGACCGCCAGCTCGCTCGCCGATCATCTGATGTGGCAGCTCTCGCTGCAGACCGAAGACGAAAAACTGCGCGAGATTGGCAGCGCCATCGTCGGCAACCTGGACGACGACGGCTACCTGGTTGCCTCGGTGGAGGAGATCGCGGCGATGGGGGAGTGGCCCGTTGCCGATGTCGAGCGGGCGCTGCAGCACGTGCAGACGTTCGATCCGATCGGCGTCGCAGCGAGGGATCTGCAGGAGTGCCTGTGGCTCCAGATCCGCCACCTGGGTCTCGAAGGAACACCCACCGAGAAGATCGTCACTGAGCACCTCCGGCTGCTGCAGAACCATCAGGTTCCCGAGATCGCGCGGCGCCTCGGGATCTCGATCGACGATCTGAAGGAGCACATCGAGATCATCCGGAACCTGGACCCGAAGCCGGGGAGCCGGTACAATCCGCAGCAGTCGCAGTACGTCATCCCCGACGTCTACGTCGTCAAGGTCGAGGATCAGTACGTGGCGGTGCTGAACGAGGATGGTTTGCCGCAGCTCCGGATCAGCCCGACGTACCGGCGTCTGCTGGACAAGAGCGCCGGGACTACGCAGGCGAACGACGAGACGCGCGCGTACGTGAAGGACAAGTTCCGGTCGGCGCTGTGGCTGATCAAGTCGGTCGACCAGCGTCAGAAGACGATTCAGAAGGTCGCCAACAGCATCATCAACTTCCAGCGCGAGTTCCTCGACCACGGGATCGAGTACCTGCGCCCGCTGGTGCTGCGCGACGTGGCGAACGACATCGGCATGCACGAATCCACCGTCAGCCGCGTCGTGAACAACAAGTACATGCACACGCCGCAGGGCGTGTTCGAGCTGAAATTCTTCTTCCACAGCGGCATTGCCAGCTCGTACGGCGAGGCCGTCTCCTCGGTGACCATCAAACAGCGGATTCGCAAGATCATCGAGCAGGAGGATCCACGGAAGCCGCTCAGCGACTCGAAGATCGTGAGCATCCTGCAGCGCGAAGGCCTCGAGCTGGCGCGCCGCACGATTGCGA
>JAICSD010000253.1 GCA_025937075.1 Vicinamibacteria bacterium
ACCGGGGCCGTGATGAAGTCCGCGATCCGTCCGGTGCTCGAATCCACCATCGGCGCGGCATCCAGTTCCGTCCAGCCGGTGTCGTGTTCGCGAATCGCAAGAAGGATCGCATTGGCCCGCAACCGCTCCAGAAGCGGCGCGCAATGCCGCATGACTCGCAGCGCGAGACGCGCGTGATCCGGCTGCGTGATCAGCCAGAGGTGGTCATCCACCGGCCTGACGATCATGACGCCCTATGCCGCCGGCCTCAGCTATCATTCGCATGGCGTGCTGATTGTAACGCGCGCCACGAAGCGGAAGGCATGAACGATTCGCGTGCCGAGGTAGGGGAATGGCATTTCTCCGAGACATCCAGCAGGGCCTCGAGACGCTTCGCCGTGTCCCTGGCCTCGTCGCGGTCGCGGTGACCACGCTGGCGCTGGGTATCGGCGCGAACACGGTCATCTTCAGCGTGATCTACTCCGTCCTGCTGAAGCCGCTGGTCTTTCCGGAGCCGGACCGGCTGGTGCAGGTCTGGATGGCCTTCCCCGAGCGCGCGATTGACCGGGCGTCCTGGTCGCATGGCAACTTCTGGGATGCCCGCGGCATGGCTACCGCGTTCGACGAGCTGGGCGCGATGCAATTCGGCGACACCAACCTGACGGGAATCGGCGATCCGGAAAAACTCGACGGCGCCCGGGGGCGCGACGCGGCGGCGCATCGTGGGCCTGCTCGTTGCCGAATCGCTGCTGTTGTCGCTGGCAGGGGCGGCGGCGGCCCTCCTGGTGTCGGTGTGGACCCTCGATCTGTTGCGTGCAAGCCATGCCTGGGGCATCGCGAGGCTCGATGAAGTCGAGATCAATCGCTGGGTCCTGGCGTTCACGACGCTGATCGCTGTCCTGACGGGAATTCTCACCGGCCTCGTTCCGGCATTCCAGGCGTCGCGCGGAGATCTCGCGCCGGCCTTACGCGAAGGCGAGCGTGGTGTCGCCGGAACGCCGCGCCAGCGGCGCCTGCGGGCAGCGCTGGTCGCCGCGGAGGTGGCACTCACGCTGGCGCTGCTCGTGGGTGCGGGGCTGCTGCTCAAAAGCTGTTGGGGTCCTGCTGCGCGCTGATCGCGAATTCCAGACGGCGCAGCGCGTCATGGTCGAGTTGAACCTGTCGCCGCAGTACGGCGCGGAGGAAGGCAAGCGCGCGCAACACTTCGTTTTCGATTTCGAGTCGCGCCTCCGGAGCCTGCCCGGAACGATCTCGGTCGGCGCCGTGAGCGGACGTCCCCTGAGCCCTGGCAGCACGGGGATGGGTATCGTCGCAGCCGAGCGGCCCGACGAGCGCTCCATTCCGTGGGCGAGCTGGCGGCTGATCACCAAGGACTATCTCCGGACAATGGGTGTGCCGCTTCTCAGAGGCCGACTGTTCGACGAGCGCGATCTCATTGGGAAACCGTGGCGCATCATCGTCAGCCGGCGGCTCGCAGATCTGCTCTGGCCCGGACAGGATCCCCTCGGGCGGCAGGCGATTCTGTGGAAAGGTCAGGGCAACCAGAAAGCGAGGTCATCGGAGTCGTTGGGGACATGCGTGAACGCGGCCTTTCGGAGCCGCCGACGCTCGCGGTCTATCTGCCGATCTACGGCTCGGGTGCCGATCACATGTACTTCGCCATCCACACGAGCGCCTCGCGCGAGGCGCTCGTACCGATGCTGCGCGCTGCCTTGTCGACCATCGATCCAGCGCTTCCCCTCTCGGAAGTCGAGACGCTCGACGAGATCGTGTCGGCATCGACGGCGTCGCGGCGATTCAGCGTCGCTCTTCTGAGCGGGTTCGCCGTCGTCGCGCTGGCGCTCGCGCTGGTGGGCATTCTTGGCGTGACGTCGTACTCGGTCTCGCGGCGGACCGCCGAAATCGGCGTGCGCATCGCGTTGGGCGCCAGCCACCAGCGCGTGCTGCGCCTCATGGTGCTGCAGGGCATGAAGCCCGTCGTCGTCGGGATCGCCGTGGGGCTCGTCGCCTCTCTGGCGTTGTCTCGCCTCATCGCGAGCCTGCTGTTCGGCGTGACTGCGCGTGACCCGTTCACCTACCTGGGCGTGATCGTGCTGCTGGCCGCGACCGGAATGCTCGCGTGCATTCTGCCTGTCCGTAAGGCGCTGCGAGTCGATGTGGCGTCCGCGCTGCGCGCCGAGTAGGTGTGTCGCGGAGCCGTTGCCCTACCGGCGGGGAACCGTACCAGCAATGATCAGCGCAACCGTGGCAAACAACTTGTCGCACGCGCTGGCGAGCGACGCGGCGCGCGCACGAACGCGATCCGCCGAGAGGCGCTGAATGATCGCCGCGCGCAGCGGTTCCGCGACGCCCAGCAGTGCCGATAGACCGACGACCGCCGGCACGAACGCTGACGTATACAGAAGCGCGGCGCCCAAAATCAGGATGCCCAGCCCACACAGACCGAGCTGAAGGCGCAGGTCCGCCCACAGCCGCTTCGCGAGCAGGGCTCCGGCAGCTTCCGCGAGTGTAACGGTCGCGATCAGCAGCGTCGTGCCCGCGGGAGTGGCACACCGCGCGGCCTGGGCGACAAACGCGGTGGCGCCGGCCGCTGCGCCGAGCAAGGACGCCGGCGCGATGACCGCAGCCAGCCGAGCAATCCGCAACGAGTCGCGGCGCGTCGAAGGCGGCGCGCTCGATCCGTCGTGCGGCGCAGATGCCGCACCGACCGCGTCAGCAGGCGGTTCGACCATCACGCACGCGATGACCAGACCAACGATCGCGAGCGCTGTCTCCGCGATCCAGCCGGCGGCAAAGCCGACGCTTTCGACGATGACGCCGCCACTGATCGTCAATACGACAAGCGCGGCAAGCGTTGCCGCACGTGTGCCCGCTTCGATGCGCTGAAAATCGGCTTCGCGATCGAGCGCGCGGCAGGAGCGGTACAGAAGCGCCTGGTCGGCGCCGGATCTGAACGCGTCGCCGAGCGCCACGAGCAGGCTTGCCGTCAGCAGGCCGGGAACGCCGCTGGCGAGCCAGCACGACAGCATGCCGACCACCTGCAGCGCGGAACCGGCGATCAGAGAGACGCGATGGCCGTACCGATCCGCGACCCATCCGGTAGGAATTTCAAGGGCCGTGAGCGCAAAATCGCCTGCCGCGAGGATCGCCGCGACGGCCGCCGGCGACACGCCGCGCTCCTGCACCCACCACAGCAGATACACCCCGTGCATGACGCCCTCCACGCTTGCGACGTGGTAAGGCAGATACAGCCGGAGGTTTCGAGCGTATGCGCATCAATTGGGAGGCATGGCTGTGTGCGTGCGCGTGAGCGTGTGCAGATTCTATTCGAAGTTGCCCCGGACGCCCTGGAACCCGTGGCTCGCCTGCTTCAGCAGCCAGCGGATGACGCGGCCGTCGTTGTAGCACCAGCCCACGATGTGGTTCAGCGTCGAGTAGCAGTTCGGTTCGCACGTCACCTTCATCTCGTCGAGCTGCCGGCGATCGAACTGCGGCGATCCGACGACGCCCCAGTCGTGCGTCGCTGAATACATGGGGAAGCACGGCGCGAGCGTACCGTCGACGCGGATGATGAGCGTGTTCTGCCCCGCCCGGCAGTTCCATGGCTCGTAATGCGCGCCGCGGACGAAGCGCTTCATCTCCGCGAGCCGCTCGACCGAGTTCAGCATGCCATAGCCCGCCTTCTGCTTCTCGATGAGCCAGTCGATCAGCTCGTCCACCCTGTCGTGATCCTCAGGTCGGAAATAGGTCGGGTTGTCGTCTGTCAGGTGCTTGAAGTGTGCCTGCTCGATGAGCGGGGATTCGTTGATGTGGTAGTCAGTCGAGATCTTGTGCTCGTGCGCAATCTCCGTCAGCATCCGCACGTCGTCGAGATTGTTACGGCAGATGTTGATGTTGAAGAACACGGTGTAGCCGTATCGGTACTGCTTGTTCACCAGGTACTCGAACTGCGAGCGGACCGGTGACAACGCCTTTGGCAGGCCTGGCTTTTCGTCGACCGCGTCGACGGCGAGATTGAAGGTCGCGACGCCCGCGTCGGCCAGGCGATCGATCACCGGCGGCTTCAACAGCCGGCCGTTCGTGGGGATGTAGATCCAGAAACCCTTCTTCACCGCGTAGTACACGACCTTGTGTACGAAGGGCGGCCGCAGCACGACTTCTCCGCCCATGAGGGCGAGCACGCGGCACGTCGTGGAATGCAGCCAGTCGATCGAGGCACGCGCGACCTCCTCGGTCATGCCCTTCACCCGGTTGTCGAACGAGTAGCAGTAGTGGCAATCCAGGTTGCACTTGTACTCGGTGAACAGATACGCGATGATCGGGTGAAAGTCGCCCGGCAGGAGGCGCGAGCGCACGAAGGGCACCGCCCAGCCGCGCATCGCGTGCCAGATCTTCGATGCGGGCCAGTGGCGCTCGCCGTCGCCAGGCAACGGCTCGTTCGTGAGCAGCTCCGGCCGCTGCGGAAACACCGGCTCCGGAAGCCTCAAGGCAGAGGGCTGGAATCGCGGCGGTGCCGCTCCCGCGAAGTCTTTCGTCAACCGGACGTCGAGTGGAAACGACGGCATACAACCTACTCCGACAACATCGTCCGCGTTTTCCGCG
This sequence comes from Vicinamibacteria bacterium, assembly GCA_025937075.1. The sequence goes on from JAICSD010000253.1 coordinate 4,582, forward strand.
TCCGCGGCCCGCGTTGTCCGCGGCCCTACGAAGCGACCCGCAAATCGGCGCCGCTGGTCTGCGTCCCCGCCATCGGGAGGAACCGCTTCGATTTCGCCAGCTCCTGCTGTTCCGCGGCCAGGATCGCGAACTCGTTCTCCCGCATCAGTTGCTCGCGGAGCTTGCGCTCGTACTCGGCGATCTGCCGCTCGAGCTCTTCGTTCCGCGCGGGCTCGTTCATGCGCTCGATGTAGCGCTTCAGGAAATAGTGAATCGTCTCGACCCGGATCTTGATCGAGCCGGTCGGCTTGTTCTCGTCGATGTCCTTGAACGAGAAATACGGCGTCCCCGAGCGCTCGATGATCGACTCGACGGTCGTGTAGATCGGCGCATCGTGGCCGCACTTGAACGATGACAGCTCCAGCGCCACCAGATTCGGATGGCGCGCCGTGAACTTCGCCGCCCACACCTTGTGGTTCGTGCTCGCTGAATAGCTGTTCTTCCAGACGTCCTGGATCTCGAGCGGATGCTCGATCGCACCGGAACGGACCTCCTCGCCGAACAATCGCTCGAGCAGGTCCTCGTCGAGCGGCAGCGTGCTCTGCGAGAACACGGGATATCCGAGCTTCGTGAACTCCTCGAGGATCTCGTGGTTCAGGCCCGGATCGTGGTGATACGGGCGCGCGAGCACGACGATTCCCACGCGGTTCTCGCGTTCGAGCTGCTCGATGACCGCCCGCGCGCGATGGCGGATATCGGACTCGTATGCCTCGAGCTCGCGGAAGCCGACCGCGATTGCCCGCGCGTTCTCGTCCGGTGACACGCCGAGCAGCGGATCCAGCGCCTGGAACAACTGCTGCCCGAGGAGCTTCCTGTCGGAGAAGTCGATCAGCGGATCGAGATACACGATACCCTGCTGCCCGAATACGTCCGCTTCCTTCGTGAACGCCGCCTTCACCGTTTCGGGCGTCACGGTCACCGTCGGGCACGCGTTCGATCCCTGGAGGTTGACGAGCGGCGTATGCAGCTTGTCGACCATCGGGAAGAAGATCGCGTCCAGCTTCTTCTTCGCGTGCTTCGTGAACAACAGGTTGTGCACGTGCGCGATGCCGATCTTCGCCGGGAAGCACGGATCGATCGCCCCCCGGCCTGAGCCCTCGCGATACAGCTCGCCGCTCGTGTAATCGGAGTAGACGAGATTCTCGCCGGGCACGCCGAGCGACTCGAAGTACCCGCTGAAGAACGGCGCGTACACGTACATGTTCAGCACGCGCGGCATGCCTATCCGCAGCGTTTCGCGCCGCTGCATGCGTTCGATTCGCGTGCGCGCCGCTTTCGTCCATGCGCGTGACGGGATCGGATCGGCCACGCGCTCCGGATTCCGCGCGCGCCAGACCTCCTTGGACGCGACCTCGACGAAGTTCGGGTTCGCCTTTTTCACCGCGTCGATCCCTGCCTTGATCCCGCGCATGTCGTTGACGTCTTCGACGGAGCCTTTTTCGCACGTCGAGATGATCAAGCGCTGCTCGTCGGCTGCCTTGGGCACTTTCGAGACGAACTTGACGGGAATCGCCTTCGCGGGCGCCGCAGCCGGCTTGTCCGCCGTAGCTTCAGCGGAGGCAGACGCGGCAGCGACGGCTGGTCTCGCCGCAGCCTCGGCGCCAGCCGAGGCTGCGGCGGACATCTTGATGTCGATGAACGTCCGCAGGCAGTTGTTCTTGCAGAAATTGCACCGCGTGGATTCATTGCGCGTCGTTCGGTACGTAATCCGGCGCACCGCGTCGAGCCCGATGAACCCTGTGCGATGCCCGCCCGCGTACAACCGGCGCGCCTCCACGGCCGCGCCGATTGCGCCCGATTCGCCGCAATGCTCGTGAACGATGATTTCGGGCTCGACATCCGCTCCGCGGAAGTTGGACCTGATGAAATCCACCTCCGCTTTCACGGCCGCGAGGTTGTGCTGCGTCCCGCCCTGCAGGACGAACTTCGTCCCGAGCTTCGCCAGGTTCGGAATGCTCGCGACGTAGAGGAAGATGTTCTTCGGCAGGACGGCCGCGAGCCCCGCGAGGATCTCCTCCGGCGCCCATCCCTGCCGCTGGAAGTTGACGATGTCGGACTGCATGAAGACGGCGCAGCCGTAGCCGAACATCGGCATCGCG
>JAICSD010000281.1 GCA_025937075.1 Vicinamibacteria bacterium
CGCGCGATCGTTCGTGAACACCTGCGATGGCTTGTCAGCGAGAGCTGCTGAGAACGGCAGCCACTGAAGGTCCGCACGGGCCGGCTACCCACGCAGGCCCCGAAGGCCCGAAGGTCCCGAAATTCTAATTGCGAAAATAGGGCGTCACGAACGGCGCCAATCCATCCGTCAGTGAAAGCTTGCCTCTTGACCGGTTGATTTCCTAACCCAAAAACAATTCAGCTTCGCGGCCTTCGGGGCTTCGGGATCTGGGTGGACTGCCGTCGGCGCGCGTCGGTGCTCCAGCGGCGTTCGCGCGATCCTTCGTGAACACCTGCGATGGCTTGTCAGCGAGAGCTGCTGAGAACGGCAGACACTGAAGGTCGGCACGGGCCTACGGCTACCCACGCAGGCCGAAAGTGGGTCTGTGCCGGCGCCTCGAGAGCGGCGCCGTTTTCTTTGCACCAGCCATCGTCATTGGGAGTTGAAAGTTGGGAGTTGACAATTGGGAGTTGGGAATTGGGAAGTGGGAATTTAGAATGTTCTGTTCCCATGGCCCAGCGCAGGATTGACGTCGTCCTCGACTCCGTGAAGCGCCTCCTTCGTCTCGGCGCCACGGCGAATCTCGTCAACCTGCTCCAGAAACAGCATCCCGCCGACCTCGCGCAGGTGTTCTCCGAGCTCAGCGATCGCGACCGCGCCTCCGCGTTCGTGCTGCTGCTCGAACGCAACAGCAAGCTCGCGATGGAAGCCCTCAGCGAGCTTGGCCCCGAGGCGGGCGCCGCGCTGCTCGCCGGCCGGACGCCCGACGAGATCGCACGCTACGTCCACGACCTGCCGTCGGACGATGCGGCGGCGATCATCGACCACCTGCCCGAGCCGTTGTCGGCCGCCGTCCTCGAGTTGATCGAGAAACGGCCGGGCGACGAGGTCGGCGAACTCCTCGAGTACGCCGACCAGACCGCGGGCCGCATCATGAACCCGAAAGTCTTCGCGCTTTCGGAGGACATGACGGTCAGCGAAGCGATCGCGGCGCTGCAGGGATCGCGCGACGTCGAAATGGTGTTCTATCTCTACGTCGTCGATTCGCGCCGGCATCTCGTCGGCGTTGTTTCGTTGCGGCGGCTGCTCCTCGTCCCGCCAAACACCCCGCTCAAGCGGATCATGACGACGGACATCATCAGCGTCCGTGCGGACATGGACCAGGAGGAGGTCGCGAGGCAGGTCGCCTCGTACAACCTGCTCGCGATTCCGGTCGTCGACGAAGAGAACAAGCTCGTCGGGATCATCACCGTCGACGACGTCATCGACGTCATCAAAGACGAAGCGACGGAAGACATCTATCGCCTCGCCGGCGTCTCGACGGACGAGCGCGTGTTCACGCCGGCGTCGGAGTCGCTGCGCAAACGGTTCCCGTGGCTGCTCGTGAACCTGGCCACCGCATTCATCGCGACCGGCGTCGTGGCGCTGTTCGATCGGACGATCGCGGCGTGGGTCGCGCTGGTGAAGTTCATGCCGATCGTCCCGGGGATGGGCGGCAATGCGGCGACGCAGACGCTCACGGTGATCGTGCGCGGGCTCGCGCTCGGCGAGCTGACGTGGGCGAACTCGCGCAAAGCGCTCGTCAAGGAGATCCTGGTCGGCCTCGGCAACGGCATGGTGACCGGCCTCGTCGCGGCGCTGGCGACGTGGATCCTCGCGGGACAGCCGCAGATCGGCGTCCTGCTGTTCCTCGCGATGATCATCAACCTGTTCGTCGCTGGTGCGGCGGGTACGCTGATTCCGCTTGGACTGAAGGCGCTCAAAGTGGATCCGGCGCTCGCGTCGACGGTGTTCATCACGACGTTCACCGATGTGTGCGGGTTCGCGGCGTTCCTGGGACTCGCGGCGATCTACCTGAGAATGGCGGTCCTTCCGGGGTAATATGAGCAGATCCTGATGCCGGTGTACACCTCCGATGCGCTGATTCTCCGCACGTACAAGCTCGGCGAGGCGGACCGCATCGTGGTGTTTCTGACGAAGGACCGGGGCAAGAAACGGGGCGTCGCGAAAGGCGCGCGGCGGGCGCGGTCGAGGTTCCTCGCCGCGCTGGAACCGTTGACGCGCGCCGGCGTTGCGTACTACGAGCGCGAGCATCGCGATCTGGTTCGCATCAACTATGTCGAGCCGCAGCGGAGTCCGCTCGCGACCGTCGGGCGTGAGGGGCAGGATGCGGCGGCGCTCGGGCATGCCGCCTATTTCGCGGAACTCATCGATGAGTGGGCGCCGGAAGCGCATGCCGACGAGCGGCTGTATCGCCTGGGTTCGTCCGTGATCGACGCGCTCGCGGCGAGCGCGCCGATTGCCCCGCTGGCCCGCTATTTCGAATTCTGGCTGCTGCGGCTGCAGGGCGTCTATCCGTCGCTGGCCGCCTGCCCTGAGTGCAGCGGAGCGTTCGACGGCGGCGCGGTGATGCCGCCGCGCGAGCACCATTTCGTGTGCGTGCGCTGCGCGCCCGCGGCCGGCGGGACGCGCGTGTCCGTATCAGCGCTCCAATTCCTGCGAACCGCGGCGTCGGCCTCACCGGGCACGCTCGACGCGGCGCACCTGGACGCGGCGACGTCGCGCGAGCTGGAAACCGCGCACCGCCGGCTGATCGCCATTCATCTCGAGAAGGAGCTGAAATCCGCGCGCGTTCTTCGAGAGATCGCGCGAACCACGTAGCATGGTCACGCTGCAGCAACTGATTTTCAAACTGTCGGAGTTCTGGGGATCGCGCGGGTGTCTTCTGCAGCAGCCGCTCGACATCGAGATGGGCGCCGGCACGATGCACCCCGAAACGTTTCTTCGCGTGCTCGGGCCTGCGCCGTGGAACGTCGCCTACGTGCAGCCGTCCCGCCGGCCCGCCGACGGGCGCTTCGGCGAGAACCCCAACCGCCTCTTCAAGCACCACCAGTTCCAGGTGATCCTCAAGCCCGCGCCCGATGACGTGCAGCAGCTGTACCTCCAGAGCCTCGAAGCCTGCGGCATCGATCTCCGCGCGCACGACGTCCGCTTCGAAGAAGACAACTGGGAATCGCCGACGCTCGGCGCGTGGGGCATCGGCTGGCAGGTCCTCTTCGACGGTCAGGAGATCACGCAGTTCACGTATTTCCAGCAGGCCGGCGGGATCGATCTCGCGCCGATCTCGGTCGAGCTGACGTACGGCCTCGAGCGGTTCGCGATGGCGTTGCAGGACGTCGACAACGTGTTCGATCTTCAGTGGGGCGGCGGCGTCGCCTATCGGGACGTGAGGCACCGCGACGAGGTCGAGCAGTCGAAGTACGCGTTTGGCCAGATCGACATGCCCGCCGCCGAGCTGAATCGGATGCATCGCGAGCTGTTCGAGCAGTACTACACGCTCGCGGAGACGCTGCTCCGATCCGACCTCGTGCTGCCAGCGCTCGATTACTGCCTGAAGTGCTCGCACATGTTCAATCTGCTCGACGCGAGCGGCGGAATCGGCGTCACGGAACGAACGGCGTACATCCTTCGGGTCAGATCGCTGGCCGTGCGCATCGCACGGAAATGGGCGGGCGTCGAAGAACCGGGTGCCGCCGAAAAGGGAGGCTCACGGTGACTGCCGGGAGTTGGAGACGCGCGAGCGAGAGCGCGAGTAGGGGAGTCCGAGGGGCGAAGCCCCTCGGTGGATAAATGGAACGTGAGCTGCTCTTGGAGATCGGGGTCGAAGAACTTCCCGCCGCCTGGCTGTCGGGGCTGACGAAACAGCTTGCCGAGAAGGTGGCCGCCCGCCTCAGCGCGATGCGGATGACGCCCGATGGACCCGTCGAGACCTACGCGACGCCGCGGCGCTTGACGGCGCGCGTCGGCGGCATGGCCGAACGCCAGGAAGACCTCGACGAGACGATTACCGGCCCGCCCGTCTCGGCCGCTTTCAACGCCGCAGGGGAGCCGACGCCGGCCGCAATCGGGTTTGCCCGAAAGCAGGGCGTCGCGTTCGAAGCGCTCGAGCGCCTCGCAACGCCGAAGGGGACGTACCTCGCCGTCCGCAAGCATCAGCGGGGACGAAGCGCCGCCGACGCGCTGCCCGAATTTCTCACCGGCGTGCTTCGCGATCTGGCCTTCCCGAAACAGATGCACTGGGACGCCGTCCTGGACGATGGCCGCGGCGAGTTCGTGTTTGGGCGGCCGATCCGATGGCTGCTGTTCCTGTATGGCGGCCGCGTCGTGCCGTACTCCATCGGCCGGACGGCCCTGGCCGCCGGTCCGCAGGTGCAGGAGGTGACGAGCGGCGCCGTTACCTACGGCCACCGCTTCCTGGCGACGAGCGGCCGGGCCGGCCGCTCGATCAAGGTGCGGACCTTCGACGAATACCGGGCGCGCCTCAGCGAACACTTCGTCGTCCTCGACCACGCCGAGCGCCGCGATCGAATTGCGCGGGAAATCGAGTCCAAGGCGCGCAAGCTGTCGGGCCGCGTGATGCTGCGCGAGCACGCGGCGCTCATCGACGAAGTGGCGGACCTCGTCGAGTATCCAGGCGTGGTCGCGGGGTTCTTCGACCCCTCGTTCCTGGAACTGCCGCAGGAAGTGCTCACGACGACGCTCGTTCATCATCAGCACTATTTTCCCGTGCACGCCGACGGGGGTGCGCTGAAGGAGGCGTTTCTCGCAGTCGTCAACACGCAGCCGTCGGACGAGCGCCTGATCGCCCGAAACGCCGAGCGGGTCGTGACGGCGCGGCTCCGCGACGCGAAATTTTTCTGGGATGCGGATCGCCGCGTGCGTCTCGAAGATCGCCTCGAGCGCCTCGGCACGATCGTCTTCCACAAAAAGCTGGGCAGCTATCGGGACAAGGCCCGCCGCATGGAACGCCTGGCCGGAGCGATCGTGACCGACATTTTTGGTGGTTCCGCCAGCGACGCCGCCTCCGCCGCGAAGGCGGCCCTGATCGCGAAAGCGGACCTGGCGACCGACATGGTCTTCGAGTTCACCGAACTGCAGGGGACGATGGGGGGGATCTACGCGAGGCAGGAGGGAGAACCCGAGGAGGTCTGGAAGGCGATCTATTACCAATACCTGCCCGTCGGGGTCGAGGCCGATGCCGCGCCGTCGAAGGCGCAGCTGGGCGCGGCGGCCGTGACGTGGGCAGCCGTGTCGCTGGCGGACAAGATCGACAGCGTGCTGTCGCTCATGTCGGCGGGCGAGCGCGCGACCGGATCCCGCGATCCGTTCGCGCTCCGGCGGCAGATGCAGGGCGTCGTCAAGATCCTCATGGATCTGCCGGAGATCACAGGCGTCAATCGCGAGGTGTCGATCGGCGCGCTCGTCAGTCTGGCGCAGCAGGGCCCCGCGGCCGGCGACGGAGCGGCTCAGGAGGTCGTCAGCTTCGCCCACGATCGCATCCGCTACGCGCTCGAGCAGCGCGGGTTCGCTCCCGGCGTGATCCGCAGCGCGCTTGCCGGAAGCCCGGACACTCCGCTGCGCGCGCGGCGCGTGGCGGAAGCGCTTTCGGCGCTGAGCGGGTCGGAGGACATGTCGGCGCTCGCGGTGCTTTTCAAGCGCGTCAAGAACATCGCGCGCGAGTTGCAAGAGCGCGGAACGCTCGATCGCTCCGCCCTGGTCGAACCGGCGGAACTGGCGCTCCTGCAGGAGCTCGACGCGCGCCACCCGCGCGTCGAACATGCCGCGGCGTCAGCCGATTATCGCCAGGCGCTGACGGACATCGCCGCGCTGCGGCCGGCTGTCGACCGGTTTTTCACTGAGGTGTTCGTGATGGCAGACGACGCGCGGCTGCGGACCGCGCGCCTGAACCTCATGGCAGCCCTGCGCGATCTCGTGCTCCGGATCGCCGACATTTCGGAGATCGTCCCGGAGACGAGCGCGTAGCGCAGGCTGTCAGGCCTGCGTCTTTTTATACGGATCGGAGAAAACGTACTAATGGCGAAAAGAGCAGCTCGAACGAAGAAGGCCAACGCGAAACCGAGCACCAAGCACCACGCACCGAGCACCAAGCACCAAGCACCGAGCACCAAGCACCAAGCACCGAGCACCAAGCACCGAGCACCGCGCGCCAAAGGCGCGCGGTATGTCTACTTTTTCGGGAACGGAAAGGCCGACGGCA
>JAICSD010000153.1 GCA_025937075.1 Vicinamibacteria bacterium
AGCACGATGTTGCCGCGCTTCTTGTTCACCTTGATGACGCGCATCCGCAGCTCCTGGCCGCGCAGCGCGTCCAGGTTGCGCACGGGACGCACGTCGATCTGCGATCCGGGCAGGAACGCGCGGACGCCGATGTCCACGGCAAGCCCTCCCTTGATGCGCTCGATGACGCGGCCGATCACGACCTTGCGCTCAGCATAGGCCTTCTCGACCTCGTCCCAAATCTTCATCTTCTCGGCCTTCTCGCGCGAGAGGACGACGTAGCCTTCGCGATCCTCCGTGCGCTCGAGCAGCACGTCGACGATGTCGCCGGGCTGCACCGTGATCTGGCCGTTCTCGTCCACGAACTCGTCGACGGGAATGATCCCTTCGGACTTGTATCCGACGTCGACGATCACTTCGGACGGCGTGACCTTCAGCACCGTCCCCTTCACGACCTCGCCTTCCGCGATGTTGCGGAAGCTGTTATCGTAAAGGTCCAGAAGGCGCGCATACTCCTGCGGATCGACCTGATCGTCCAGCGGGGAGAAACCCGTTGACGTTCTCGTGGTCCCGGTCGGTGCACCTCCTTGTGTTGGGTTGTTCTTTGAATCGTCTGCTTGCGGCATGCTGAGCGGGTCCTCCTCACGTACTTGCCGAATCACAGCTCCGGCGGGCTGTAGTGTCGAATCGCTTGAGTTGCGATAAGCAGTAGATTATCTAACACTTACGGGCGCAGGTCAAGCACGGCTGCAGGGCGCGGGAAACCCGGGCGACCGGACGGGAAAGGACGAGAAACCATGGCGAGGAAACCGGCGCGGAAGCCGAAGGGGCGGAAGGCGGCGCGGCAGGCTCGCGGTCGAGGAAAAGCGAAGCCGGCGAGGCAGGCCGCGGGCGCCAGGACCGCCCGCGGGAAACCAGCGCGGAAGCAGTCCCGCAATCCTCCGCGCGCTGGCAAGCGCAAGGCGACGCGCGCCTCGTCACGAGCCGCCCGGCGCGGCGGGCGCGGCATGGAGAAGACGCTCGCGCAGACTCCCGAGACCGGCCGGACCGTCAAGGGCCGGACGAACCCGCGTCCCACCAAACGCTCGACGCGCACGGGGGCCGGAGCGGGCCGTTCGCGACGCGCGCCGGTCCTGGAGCGCGAGCGCAAGCAGCTCCGTGAGGTCGAGGAATCGTTGCCGGGTCCTCCGTCGAGCCTCAACATGGATCGCCACGGATCCGCCGCGCGCACCGGACGCGCGGAAATGCGCGAGGCGCGCCGCGAACATACGGAGACGAGCCCCGCGATGACCGGCGGCGACGTCGACGCGGATTGGGAAGACGCCTACGCCGTCGGCGACGAAGCGCCCGGCGGCGACAATCCGACGCCCGATCAGGACCGCGTGGACGACATCGGACGGGCCCTCGGCATCGAATATCAGGACAACGAAGAGCTGAAGGGATCGGACAAGGTCGCGTCCCGCGACAAGCACCGCTGGGAACTGGATCCGGCCTCGTCGGAAGACTATCGGGACCGCGACTAGGACGGGATGGGGTTCGCGGTTCCGCGCAACAGAAGTTGCGCGCTACGGGTCGTAGCGCGGCACTTCAGTGCCGCGTTTCTCGGCCACGATTCCGAGAACGCGGGTCACCACCTCGTCGATCGGCAGCTCGGTCGTGTCGTTGACGAGGGCGTCGGGCGCGACGGCGAGCGGAGAGGCGGCACGCGTCGAATCGCTCCGATCGCGCTCGGCGAGCGCCGTCGCCACATCCGCCAGTTGCCGGCCGCGCGCGGAGTGCGCCGGGTCCGCCGCGCGGCGCCGCGCGCGCTCGTCCGGTGACGCATCGAGGTAGACCTTGACGTCGGCGCCCGGGAACACGACGGTTCCGATGTCCCGTCCTTCCATCACGACGTTGTCACGCTCCGCATAGCGGCGCTGGCGCGCGACGAGCACCCGCCGCACGGCCGGATGCCGCGCGACGATGGCCGCCGCGCGATCGATCTCGGGCGTCCGGATCGCGCGCGCAACGTCGTGCCCGTCGATGAGTACGCGGCCATCCTCCAGATCGAACACCGCGCGTTCGCCCATCGCCGCGACCGACGGCTCATCCTGTGGATCGACGCGGTCGTGCAGCGCCTTCCACGCGACGGCGCGATACATCGCGCCCGTATCGACGTGCCGGTAGCCGAGCCGCGCCGCGACAGCGCGGGCGACCGTTCCTTTGCCGGCGCCTGACGGCCCGTCGATCGCGATCACGAATGGCTTCGGCACGCTCGTATTATGCTCTGCTCCGCACATCCTATCTGAATGGCCACAGTTCGACGCGTTCGGACGCGCACCGCGGTCGCCGCCGTTGTCGTCGCCGCTCTCGGCGCGGCGGGAGTGGCGACCGGCCGCCCGTACGCACGGGGCGCGGCGTTCGTCATCGAGGCCGCGGGATTCGACGGCCTGGAGCGGCGCGCCGCATCCATCGAGTTCGAACCGATCGCCACGTCGAGTCCGCTGCGCGTTCCCTGGCGCGGCGGCCAACTGCGCGCGCGCGCCTACCGCCCTGCCCACTCGGAGGTCGGACGCGCGATCCTCCTCGTCCCCGGCGTCCACGCGGCAGGGATCGACGAGCCGCGCCTCGTCGGCTTCGCCCAGGATCTCGCCGGCATCGGACATCAGGTCCTCACCGTGGAGCTGCCGGACCTCGCGCACTATGAGATCACGCCGCGCGCTGCCGATATGATCGAGGACGCTGCGGCGTGGATGGCGCAGCAGGCCGAGTATCACGGTCCCGACGGCCACATCGGCATGATGGGCATCAGCTTCGGCGGCGGCCTCACGCTCGTGGCAGCGGGACGGCCGTCTATTGCGAACCGCGTGTCGTTTGCGATGTCCTTCGGCGGGCACGGCGATCTGCTGAGAACGCTGCAGTATCTCTGCACGGGCGTGCAGGCCGACGGTACGCTGCGTCCGCCGCACGATTACGGCCTCGCGATCGTGCTGCTGAACGTGGCGGACACGGCGGTGCCGCCCGATCAGGTCCAGCCGCTCAGGACGGCGATCCTCTCGTTCCTCGAAGCGTCGCGCCTCGACATGGTCGACAAGGTCCGGTCGGCCGCGGAATTCGAACACGCGAAAGTGCTCGAAGCGTCGCTGCCCGAGCCGTCGCGCAAGTACATGCAATACGTGAACGCCCGCGACGTTCGCCGACTCGGACCGATCCTGCTGCCGTACCTGGCAGCGCGCGCCTCCAATCCTGCCCTCTCACCAGCGCGCTCCGCCGCGCCGCAGTGCCCCGTCTATCTCCTCCACGGCGCCGACGACAACGTCGTCCCCGCAATCGAGTCGACGCTGCTCGCGCGGGACTTCCGCGCCAAGGGCCTCGAGGTGCATTTGCTCGAGACACCGCTCATCACGCACGCGGAGGTCGATCGGCGCTCGACGGCGATGGACGTGTGGCGGCTCGTGCGGTTCTGGACGCAGCTGTTGGAGGAGTGAGTTCGTAGCGCGCAACTTCAGTTGCGCGGAGCACACGATGGAGCGTCTCCAGAAAATCCTGTCGACCGCTGGCGTCGCGTCACGGCGCGCGTCCGAGGATCTGATCCGCGAGGGGCGCGTGTCCGTCAACCGTGCTGTCGTGACGGAGCTAGGAACCAAGGCGGATCCCGCACAGGACGACATCCGCGTCGATGGACGCCGCATCCGCGTCGAGATGCGGCGGATCTACATCCTCCTGAACAAGCCGCGTGGGTACGTGACGACGAGGCGCGATCCGCAGGGACGGCCGACGGTGCTCGATCTCGTGAAGAACGTCCGCGAGTACGTCTACCCGGTGGGCCGTCTCGACTACGACTCGGAAGGCCTCCTGATCCTGACGAACGACGGCGATCTGGCCGCGCGCCTCACCCACCCGCGCCATGAAGTCGAGCGCGTGTACGAAGCGCGCGTCCGCGGCGTTCCCGATGCGCACGCACTCGATCGGCTCGCCCGCGGAATCGTCATCGACGGACGGCGCACGGCGCCGGCACGCGTCAGGCCCGTACGCGAGCGCCAGCCGCGGCAGGATCGCAGCAGCGAGCAACAGTCGACAGTCGAGATCGCGCTGCACGAGGGACGCCAGCGGCAGGTGCGCCGCATGTTCGATGCGGTCGGCCATCCGGTCGTGCGGCTGCGGCGAGTCCGGATCGGTCCGATTGAGGATCGGTCGCTGGCCCCGGGACGCTCGCGTCCGCTGACCAGACAGGAGCTGGCTAAGCTGGAGCGCGCGACTCCGCGTCGGCGAGACTAAGACTAGCAGGTGCGTTCTTCGGCGGCCGCGGTGAGGCGTGTCAGATTGGTCACCGGGAGCTCTCCGAGAGCGGCCGCTGGACGATTGATGGGAGCGGAACGCTGCCACCCGTGGTCACGCGCTGCCGCATCACCCCAACATCCGTCTTCATTCGGGACAGAAGCGTCTGAAACCGCAGGCCGCGCCGGGCCGACTGGAACGCCGGATCGCGCGTCATGGTCCGATAATCCCGCCAGCCAGCGTCATACGCCCGCTCGCACCAGCGCGTCGCCGTCTGGACATCGCCGGCAACGGCATACGTCGCGGCCATCTCCATCAGCAACCTCGGTGATTGATTACCGGCGTCCAGTGCCTTCCGGGCCGACGCCCTTGCAGTCTCGATCAGGTTCGCCGATTCGTTTGACCTCCCGCTTGCCGCGAGAAGATACGCATAACGGGTCCGCGGCGACTCGGGAACGAGCCACGCGTTGATCGAATCCCAGTCCGCTGGGCTTCTGCGTACCATAGCTTCGGCCAGTGCCGTCGCGTCGGCTGTCTGCATCAGATAGGTCAGCTCCGAGAGGACCGCCGGCGGCTCCTCGGTGTCCGGTCTCGCCTGCACCGTCTGTCGAGCGACGCGGAGCGCGTTCTGATCGTTCCCGCGAAGGCTCTCCAAGAGCGCAAGGAGAATCTGCATCCGGCTGCTTCCCGGGAACTGTTGCTCGGCCCCCCTCAACCAGCGTTCAGCTACACTGTCGTCGCCGAGAAAGACGAGCGGACATCCAACGTGATAGTAGCTGTCCGACGTTCCCGGTTCCAGCTCGAACGCGCGCGTCGCCCACAGGAACGACTCATCGTAGTGACCCTGCTCCAGTTCGAGGAGCGACAGATTCTGCATCGTGTCCGAATGATTCGGGTCGAGGTTCATCGCGCGCAGGAACGAGACTCTTGCGTCTGCAAGGCTTCCCTTCTGCATGTAAATCGACCCCAGCACGAAGTGCGCGTTCGCCATCTTCGGGTCGATCGCCAGAACCTGCTGAGCCGCATCGAATGCATCTCGCGTATATCTGCTCTCCTCCAGAACTCCGAGTAGCAGCAAGCGGTAAGCCAGAGACGTTCGAGCAACCGCGAAGTGTGGATCCAGCGCCAACGCCTTCCGCAACAGGTCGACGCCCTGATGGTTCTCCTCGCGGGCGAACATCGAGAATCGTCGCGAGTTGAGATAGAGTCCATACGCCTGCTGGTTGGCCGTGGGACGTTTCGCGATTCGCTCTCGTTCGTCCGCGGAGAGCGTGGCTTGTAGGGCCGAGATAATCTGGAACACCACGTCGCTTTCCACCCGGAGCACGTCTTCCACCCCTCCCTCGTATGCCTGCGACCACCGGGTTCCACCCGTCCGCGCATCGACAAGTTGCACGTCAACATGGACGCGATCGCCTTCAGCTCTCACCGTGCCTGCGACATAGCCGTCGATTCCCGCGTCTTCGGCGATGCGCCGATTGCCTCGCGTCGAGTACGCGTCAACCGCGCTGCCGCTGAGGACCCGCAACGCCGAAACTCTGGACAGCTGACCTCGGATTTCTTCTGCCATGCCGGCGGCGAAGTACGCATGAACACCATGCAATGACACGTCTCTGAACGGCACAACGGCGATCAAAGGGCGGGTGGTTCCGCCCGTCTGAGCGCCGCGATCCCGTTCTGTCCGGACGCGGGGCAAGACGTTCATGAGCACGATGACGACAACCGCGACGGCGCTGGACAGCATGGCCAGGTCCCGCACCGCAAGAACTGGCCGTGTCGCCGTGGACGTCGGCGGCGTCTGCAGCGCCTCCAGGGCCTCTGCGAGATCGACGGCCGAGCCAAATCTCTCCTCGGGCGTTTTCGCGAGACACCTTTCGATGACGGCGGCGAGACGGCACGCGTCCGGTGTGGTGGTGGCGAACGCGAGCGGAGGGTCATTCGCCAGCGTGGCTGTCAGACGCTCGAGGGGCGTGGCGCCTTCGAAGGCACGCATTCCAGTGAGCATCTCGTACAGCACTGCGCCAACTGCGAAAAGATCGGCGCGATGATCCACACGTGCCACTCGAATCTGCTCAGGGGCCATGTACCCGACGGTACCAACCAGCCCATCGGCCTGAGTGTTCGTCGCAGAGGCACTTACGGGGCTGTGTGCTGCGCTGGCCAGCGTGGCCAGACCGAAGTCCAGAATCTTCAGCCGGCCGTCGCTGGTGATGAAGAGATTCTCTGGTTTGAGATCGCGATGGGCGATGCCTTTCGCATGTGCGGCTGCAAGTCCAATTGCCAGCTGCCGCCCGTAGACGATCACTTCCGATACGGCCAGCGCTCCACGCGCGATCCGGTCGCGAACCGTTTCACCCTGCAGCAGCTCGGCAACCACGAACGGATGACCGTCGTGCGTACCGACATCGTGGATGGACAGTATGTTCGGATGCTCGAGGACAGCGGCCGCGCGTGCTTCCTGCTCGAAACGCGTTAGGTGATCTTCACTGACGTTGTAGCTTGATGAATGCACCTTGATCGCGACCTCGCGATCGAGGCGTCGATCTAGAGCGCGATACACCTCGCCGAATCCACCCTTTCCGAGCAGGGACACGACTTCGAAACGTCCCATCCGGGTTCCAGGGGGAAGGGCTGCGCGAACGCCTGAACCAGCCTGAGCACCCGAGTCGTCGGACGATTGAGTGTCGAGAATCGAAGTCGCATCGTCATGCGCGCTCAGCAGCCGCTCGACCTCGCGCCGAAGGGCCGAATTTCCCTGACAGGCTCGATCGAGCACGACGCCGCGGTCCGCCCGAGTGACGCTTACCACGGAGTCAAAGGCTCGGTGAAGTTCAGCGGCATCAATCATCGCGGACGGGCCCGCCAATTAACGGGGGGTGAGTATACTACCGGCGGGTTCACCCAGGATCCACGTGAGATCGCCTGAAAAGCCGGACAGGTCGCACCGGGAGATCAGCGAGCTTCTCGAAGCCTGGCGCGCTGGCGATGGCGCTGCGGGCGAAGTTGTCATAGCCCGGACCTACCACGAGCTCCGGCGACTCGCCCATGGCTTTGTCCGCCGCGAACGTGCGGGGCATTCCCTGCAGACCACGGCCTTGCTGCACGAAGCGTATCTTCGTCTGCTGCGGCTTGGTCCGGGTTCGGTGGAAAACCGGGACGCATTCTTTCGACTCATGGCCAGCGAAATGCGGCGTCGGCTCGTCGATCACGCCCGCCGCCGCCTTGCCCACAAACGCGGGAGCGGAATCGCACATCAGCCATCGACGACGTCGCGGCCGCGGGACGGTTGGAGAGAGACTCCGATATCGAGGTCACACTCGAACGCCTCGACGACGCCCTCGCGCAATTGACAACTGACTATCCGCGGGCCGCACACGTCGTGCAGTTGCGTTTTCTTGCGGGCCTCACCGTCGAGGATACGGCGCGCCACCTGGGCCTCTCGGCCGGTACGGTCAAACGTGAGTGGACCTTTGCTCGAGCGTGGCTTGCCGCTGCAATCCGGTCTTCCGCGTAGAACAGGGCGGACGTCACCTCCCCCCCACAAAAACACCGGCCCTGCACAATCAGCGCGTCAACTTTCGAACATACCCACGGACGGCGTGATCCGTTTGTCGATTTTCTGCGCCTTTGAATATGGGCCTTGACCGACATCAGCGCCGACGACTAGACCCCAAGGAGGCATCAGCCATGACCAAGTCCCCCGCCGTCCTCGCCGTCCTGCTCCTGTTTGGCGTGTCCGTTGCTCCCACTGCGGCATCGCGACCTACATTTGAGGTCCTGGACGTGGGCGGGCCATTCACGCTCACGGGCGTCTGTCCGTTCGATATCTACGAAGAACCTTTGCGCAACAAGGAGAAGATCGCCACTTTCTACGGCGAGAGTGGCAACATCACTTTTCAGATCATCAGCGGGGTCAACAAGTGGCGCTTCACGAATCTGAGCACGAACAAGTCGCTCGATATCAACGCGTCCGGTCCGGGCCGGCTGACCGTTCAGCCGGACAGCGCGACAGTCCGTCTCGAGGGAGGAGGCGTCTCGTTCTTCTACATTCCAAATCCGCCGCCCGGAATTCCAAATTACGCACTGACGAGTGGCAGACTGGTTGCAGACCTCGATCTCGCAACGTTTGAAATCAGCCAGGTTCAGGCGCAACACGGGACCGTGCAGGACATCTGCGCTCTCCTGCAATAGGCCGGGTTGTGCCGGTCGGCCATGACTCCCGACCGGCACACTCGTTTAGTGGACCGTCTCGCCGTCTTCGACGAGCGGCTCGGGCTCCGGCGCGACCTCCTCGGGCGGCGTCGCCTCGAACGGCAGCGGCGATGTAACGACCGTCGGCTCGGCGAGCGACGCTGGCAGCTCGAACCCGAGCGCATCCGACAATTCGTCGACCTTCGGCAGATCGCCGATGTCGTTCAGGCCGAAGCGCTCGAGGAACTCTCGCGTCGTGCCGTACATGAACGGACGCCCGACGACCTGCTTGCGCCCGACCGTCTTCACCAGCTTGCGCTCGATCAGCGTCGAGAGCACGCCCGTGCTGCTGCTCACGCCGCGAATCTCGGCAATCTCCGGTGCCGTCACGGGCTGCTTGTACGCGATCACCGCGAGCGTCTCCAGCGCCTGCACCGAGAGCTTCTGCGTGGTGCGCTCATGGAACAGCTTCCGCACCCACTCGTGCAACTCCGGGCGCGTAGTGATCTGGTAGCCGCCCGCCACCTCCACGAGCTGCAGCCCGCCGGGCCGATCGTAGTCGCGCTTCAGACAATAGCGATCTCGGCTGCTGCTTATTTCGGCGCGATGGCAGTTATTCGATGGCGTGGTCTCTGGGCGGGGATTGCGTATTTGGGGCTGATCTACATCC
>JAICSD010000482.1 GCA_025937075.1 Vicinamibacteria bacterium
ATCACGAGCAGCGCGATCATTCCTGGAGCGTAAAGGTCACCGTGATGGTCATCAACACTTCAACCGGCACACCATGGAGCGTACTCGGCGTGTACTGCCACTGCCGAACAGCAGCGATCGCCGCCTGCTCCAGCAGCGGAACGGACTTCACCACGCGCACCTGACTGACGCGTCCGGCGCGATCGAGCACCGCCTCGAGCACTACTGTTCCCTGGACCCGTGCAGCGCGGGCCAGGTCAGGGTAGACGGGACGCACGTCGAGCGTCTTTTGCGGCGATCGCACCAACTCTCCCGAGCGTACGGGGCCAGCCGGTCTCGGGGGCGGCGGCGGCGGGGTCACCTCCCGCACGCTGCCCACCTCGCCGAAAGGCGCGCCCGCCAGTGGCGCACCAAGATCGACGCTCCCCTCGGCGGCGCCCTGCGCAGGTGCGAAGTGCAGTTCCGGAACGATTGCCGGCGGCGCCACCGTCGGTGCGTGTGACGGCTCGAACGTGCGTTGAGGGGTGGTGCGCGGCACGGCCGACGCCGGTGGCGGCGGGGCGGGCACCGCACGCATATAAGCGTCGATGGCTGTCGCAGGAACGGGCAACGCCACCTCCGCCGTGAGTGGAATCACGAAGACGAGCACGAGAGCGGCGAGATGCAGCGCCATCGAGACAGGCAGACTGCCTCTCAACCGGTTCGGAACTGCCATGAAAGCACGTCCTTCCCGTTAGTGGTTAGGAAACGGCGCCGTTCTCGTCACGTTTGGACACCACGCGGGTCGAACGGTTCCGCTCGCCCTGGCACCGTGGTTGCTCCCTCCAGATGCGGAGACACACACGATGGCGGATCGTTCGGATGAGGCTCGCGATCAGAAACGAGCGCTGATCGACTGCCTTTCGACGTCTTGTGTAATTGGACGTCTTGTGTAGTTGGCAGTTGTGCTGTCGTGGAGTTGACCCGTTTATAATCCTTGGATGTCCCACCCTGCCGCCCCGGAAAGTTGGGGCCATTCGACGATCCGGACGGCGTGCCCGCTCGATTGCCCGGACTCCTGCACCCTCGAAGTCACCGTCGAGAACGGCCACATTCAGAAGATTGACGGCGGCGACGTCAACCCGGTCACGCGCAACTTCATCTGCGCCAAGGTGCGCCGCTTCGCCGAACGCGTGTACGGCGACGATCGCCTCCTCTATCCAGCCATCCGTCAGGGCAAGAAAGGGAGCGGCACGTTCGCCCGCGTGACATGGGACGAAGCCCTCGATCTGATCGCGCGGCGGATGTCGGAGATCAAAACGCAGCACGGCGGCGAGGCCATCCTTCCCTTCTCCTACGGCGGATCGAATGGGCTGCTCACCCAGGACACGAACGACGCCGAGCTGTGGCGCCGCTTCGGCACCTCGCGGCTCGCGCGCACCGTCTGCGCCGCCCCCACGGGCGCGGCGAACCAGGCGCTCTACGGCAAGATGCCGGGCATCGTCTATCAGGACTATCCGCGCGCGCAATTGATCGTGCTCTGGGGGGTGAATCCGTCCGCGTCAGGGATTCATCTGGTTCCGTTCCTCAAACAGGCGCAGGTTGCCGGCTCGAAGCTCGTCGTCATCGATCCCCGGCGCACGTCGCTTGCGAAACGGGCGGATATCCACCTGTCTGTACGTCCCGGAACCGACATCGCGGTCGCGCTCGCCATCCATCGCGTGCTGTTCGAGGAAGGCCATGCGGATCTCGCGTTTCTCGCACAGCATGCGCGCGGCGTCGAACGCCTCCGCAGCGCGGCGTTGCCGTGGACGATCGAGCGGGCCGCGCGCGAGGCGGAAATCGACCCGACCGAGCTGCGCCGACTGGCGGATCTCTACATCGCGTCGTCGCCAGCCCTCGTCCGGTGCGGCTGGGGCCTCGAACGCAACCGCAACGGCGGCAGCGCCGCGGCCGCCATCCTGGCGCTGCCGGCTGTCGCCGGGAAGTTCGGCGTCCGCGGCGGCGGCTTCTCGATGAGCAATTCGCCCGCGTTCGGCCTGCGTTCGTCGCAGTGGATCGACGCGCCTGAGACGACCACCCGCGTCGTGAACATGAATCAACTCGGACGCGCGCTGACCGAGTACCGGAACCCGCCCGTCCAGATGCTCTTCGTCTACAACTGCAACCCGCTGACGACGATGCCGGATCAGAACCGGGTGCTGCGGGGCCTTTCGCGCGACGACCTCTTCACGGTCGTGTTCGAGCAGGTCTTCACGGACACGGCCCGGTATGCGGACGTCGTGCTGCCCGCACCAACGTTCCTCGAGCAGTACGACATCGCGAAAGCGTACGGCCCGATCGCGCTGCAGCTCGTACGGCCGGTGATCGAGCCGCAGGGCGAGGCCCGGAGCAACGCGGCCGTGTTCTCCGAACTCGCCGAACGGCTCGGGGTCGGGCGCACAGAAGAGGACTTCGAGACGCTGCTCCGGGTCACCGGGCGCATGCCGGATCCCCTCCGTACCGAACTGCTCGAACAGGGCGCGGCGACGCCGCCCCACGAGGGAGCGCCAATCCAGTTCGTCGACGTTTTTCCGCTGACGGCCGACCGGAAAATCGATCTCGATCCCGACATCCCCGTCGCGTCAACAGAAGGCCTGTACGGATACCAGCCCGATCCCGCCACCGAGCGCTTTCCGCTGGCGTTGATTTCTCCCGCCACCGACAAGCAGATCTCGTCGACGCTCGGCGAGCTTCGGGAGCGTCCCGCGGTCGTGCACATCCATCCCGCCGATGCCGCCGAACGCGGGATCGAGCAGCACGATGCAGTCCGCGTCTTCAACGCGCTCGGCGAAGTGCAGGCCCCCGCCAACCTGACCGCGGACATCCATCGCGGCACGGTCGCGATGTCGAAAGGCATCTGGCGCAAGAACACGTACAACGGGTTCACCTCGAACGCGCTCGTCCCCGACACGCTGACCGACCTCGGCGGGGGTGCCTGCTTCAACGACGCGCGCGTGCAGGTCGCGCTGCTCGCACGTCACTGAGGATCGATGAACGATGGACGATGGACGATGAACGATGGACGATGGACGATGGACGATGGACGATGGACGATACGCGTGATCGAACATCGATCCTCGACCATCGAACATCGCTCA
>JAICSD010000540.1 GCA_025937075.1 Vicinamibacteria bacterium
AGACACTGCGCGCGCTGCTCCCGACCTTCATCGACATCGTGCACCATCACCTCGAAGGCACGCGGTTCGGTATCCACGTCGATCACTCCGACGGCCTGCTGGTGGAGGGCGCCGAGGGGTATCAGCTGACGTGGATGGATGCGAAGGTCGGAGACTGGGTCGTGACCCCGCGTCGCGGGAAGGCGGTCGAGATCAACGCGCTGTGGTACAACGCGCTCTGCCTGCTCGCGTCCTGGATCAAGCAGTTCGGCGGCTCCGCGCCGTTCGATGCGGCCGAGCAGGCGCGACGGGCCAGGGAATCCTTCAACAACCGGTTCTGGTACGAACAGGGCGGCTACCTGTACGACGTGGTCGATGGCGAGCACGGCGACGACACGTCGTGCCGTCCGAACCAGGTCTTTGCGATTTCGCTGCCGCACCCGATCCTCGATGAATCCAGGTGGCAGCCGGTCATGCAGGTCGTCCAGGATCGGCTGCTGACGCCGGTCGGTCTTCGGTCGCTGGCCCCTGGCGAGCCGGACTACAAGCCCCGCTACTACGGAGACCTGCGCTCGCGCGACGCGGCGTATCACCAGGGGACCGTCTGGGCGTGGTTGATTGGTCCGTTCATCGACGCCTGGCTGAAGCTGCATCCGTCGGACAAGGCGGGCGCGCGGGCGTTTTTGGGCAGCTTCAAACAGGAGCTCAACGACGCCTGTGTCGGTTCGATCAGCGAAATCTTCGACGCGGACGCGCCCTTCCTGCCGCGCGGCTGCATCGCGCAGGCCTGGAGCGTCGCGGAGGTGCTCCGGTGCTGGCAAAAGGCGGGGTGAACCCGCGGCGCTCGCGCGCGGTTCAGGGCTCGGCGCCAGTTCGGTCGTAAAGTAACAGGGTGACGCTCGAGGACCTCGGTTGGTCACCGCACTTCGCGGGCGCGTTCGAGGAATACCGTGCGAAACGGTGGGCGCCGGCGCGCGTCAGCCTCGAGCACACGCACATTTATCGCGTGCTCACACCGGAGGGCGAGCGCCTCGCGCGCGTGTCGGGGCGGCTGCGCCACCAGGCGTCGCGGCGGAGCGAGTTCCCGGCGGTCGGCGACTGGGTCGCCGTCGAAGAAGGCGGCGGCGGCGATCTGCGGATTCACGCCGTGCTGCCCCGCAGGACGAAATTCTCGCGCCGAGCGGCCGGCGACGTGACGCAGGAACAGATCGTCGCCGCGAACGTCGACATCGTCTTCCTCGTCAGCGGTCTCGATCACGACTTCAATCCAAGGCGGATCGAGCGGTACCTGCTCACCGCGTGGGACAGCGGCGCGTCGCCCGTCGTGGTGCTCAACAAGGCCGACCTCGTGGACGATGTCACCCCCTTCGTAGAACAAGTACGGCCGCTCGCTGCGGGTGTGCCGGTTGTTGCCGTAACGGCTCGCGTCCCGGAGTCGCTCGGCGAGCTTCGCCGGTTTCTTGGCCGCGGGCGGACGGGAGCGCTGCTGGGATCGTCGGGAGTCGGGAAGTCGTCGCTCGTCAACGCGCTCATTCGTGAAGAGCGGCAGCGGACGCGGGAAGTGCGCGAGAGCGACTCGCGCGGCCGTCACACGAGCACCGCGCGCGAACTCCTGCTGCTGCCCGAAGAGTCAGGGATATTGATCGACACGCCCGGCATGCGCGAGCTGCAGTTGTGGGACGCGGCGGGTTCGATGGGGTCCGCGTTCGGCGACATCGAGGAAATTGCCGCGGGCTGCCGCTTTCGCGATTGCCGCCACACCGGCGAGCCCGGATGCGCGATTGCGCTGGCCGTCGAGGAAGGACGGCTTTCGGAGATT
Source organism: Vicinamibacteria bacterium (assembly GCA_025937075.1). The sequence continues at coordinate 1,799 of JAICSD010000540.1, forward strand.
CGACTCGAGAGCTTCCAGAAGCTGCAGTCCGAGCAGGCCTTTCAAGAGCGGCAGGTCGATCAGCGCGCGGC
>JAICSD010000554.1 GCA_025937075.1 Vicinamibacteria bacterium
GATAGTCCGCACGCTGCTGGAAGTAGCGCGGTCCGGGCGCGCCCGTGATCGAGTCGCGCGTCCCCATCGCGTACGCTCGGCGGATCCCTGGTTGCAGCGGGAGGTCGCGACGCACGGCTCGAGGGAAGGGACCCGTCGTCGTGGTGACGGTCGTCGCCGAGGGCGTCGGCGCGGGGGCGGTGGTCGGGGTCTGCGGCTGCGTGCAGGCGGCGAGCGCCAGTGTCGCGGCGAGAATTCCGGTGCGAGCAGGCATGTCGTGCGGGGTGGAAGACGGAGCTGTATATATGGACGCCATGCGACCCCTCCGCCAGCACAGTGCCCGCGCAGTCGTCTCGTGCGCGGCTGCCCTCATTCTTGCCGCTCCCGCGCTCCTCGCCCAGACGACGGCCGATGGAACGGTTCGTCCGTCGCCCACGTCGCCGCTCCGCGACTTCGATGCATACGTCGCCAAGGGGATGAAGGAGTGGAAGGTGCCCGGAGTGGCCGTGGGTGTCATATACGGCGACTCGATCGTGCTGCTCGAGGGATACGGCGTGCGCACGATGGGGAAGCCGGAGCGTGTCGATCCGCACACGCTCTTCGCGATCGCGTCCGACACGAAGGCGTTCACGGGCATCCTCATGGCGATGCTCGCGGACAGCGGACGGGTGCACTGGGACGATCACGTCTCGACGTATCTCCCGGAGCTGCAGTTGTACGACCCATACGTCACGCACGAGCTGGCGATCCGCGATCTGCTCACGCATCGCTCCGGGCTGGCGCGTGCGGATCTCCTCTGGACCGCCGGCTACGGCTACAGCACGGCGGAGACGCTCCGACGCGTACGCTACCTGAAGCCGTCATGGAGCTTCCGCACGCACTACGGCTACAACAACCTGATGTACGGCGCGGCGGGTGAAGTGATCGCACGGGCGAGCGGGATGCCGTGGGCCGACTTGCTGCGCGCGCGCATCTTCAAGCCGCTCGGCATGACGTGCAGCAACACCAGCGTGACGATGCTTCCGCAGGCGAGCGACGTGGCGACCCCGCACGCGATCGTGGACAGCGTGCTCCGCACCGAGCCGTACACCAACATCGACATGATTCCCGCGGCGGGTGCGATCAACTCGTGCGTCGCCGACATGGTGAAGTGGCTCAGATTCCAGCTCGACAGCGGTCGCGTGAACGGGACGCGCCTCGTGTCGGCGAGGAACTTCCGCGAGACGCACACGCCGCAGCTCGCCATCCGCATCGACTCCGCGTATCGCGTGCTCAATCCCGCGACGCACCTGCGCAGCTACGCGATCGGATGGAGCGTGTACGACTATCACGGGCGCGAGATGCTGACGCACCCGGGTGATCTCTCGGGGATGTCGTCCATGGTCGGCCTGCTCCCGGAAGAGCGACTGGGCGTCGTCGTGCTGTCCAACATGGAAGGGCAGGCGCTGCGCGAGTCGCTCATGTACTGGATCTTCGATCGGTACCTGGGTGCGCCGATGAAGGACTGGAGCGCGGAGACGCTCGCCGAGCAGCGGCGGAACGACGCTGCCGACGCGAAGCGTGAGCGGGAGGTGGAGGCGAAGCGCGTGCGGGGGACGACGCCACCGCTCGCGCTCGACGCGTATGCGGGGACGTACGCGGATTCGCTGTACGGGCCGGCGACGGTACGGATGGAGA
>JAICSD010000041.1 GCA_025937075.1 Vicinamibacteria bacterium
CGCACCCGGTTCGTGAAGTGGTTGTAGAAATAGACGGCGGGCACGGCGGCAAAGAGACCGGCGGCTGTCGCGACCAGCGCGTCCGCGATGCCGGGCGCGACGGTGTTGAGGCTCGTGGATCCCTGCACGCCGATGTTCTGAAACGCCGCCATGATGCCCCACACCGTTCCGAACAGGCCGATGAACGGCGTGATGCTCGCGGTCGTCGCGAGAAAGGGGACGCGTCGTTCCAGCTTGCCGACCTCCATCGTGGTGGCGCGCAGCAGCGCGCGATCGACCGAGTCGAGGCTCTTCAACGTAGGACGCGTGACGACGGCCGTCGGCCGGGGCTCGCCGTCGGGACGCGCCTGCCGGAGCTGCGCGTTCAGCTCCGCGTAGCCCGATTGAAAAATTCCGACGAGCGGACTCGCCGCCACGCTGGAGCAGATCATCTGGACTTCCGAGAACTTCGTGCTCTTGCGGAAGACCTGGAGGAACGTCGCCGAATTGCGTTCGGCGCGCCGAAACTGCCAGACCTTGTAAAGGATGATGCCCCAGGAAACGGCGGAGAAGAGCAGCAGGATGAGCAGCACGCTCTTCGCCAGCCACGTGGAATGGGCGATGAGCTGAACGAAGTCGATCCCGCCGGTCCCAGACTCCGGCTGCGCCCCCTGCGCCTGCAGCGCGAGGGCGAGGAAACCACACGTGCGCAAACGGCTCCTCCGCGGTAACGGTTGTGGGCAGGCTTGCCTGTCTTCTCTTCCGCCTGACGGCGGAACCCTGGAGCTTCCGCCTGAAGGCGGAAGCCACGGACCCGGAAGCCTCGGAAATGCGCCGCTGGGACAGCGCAGCGACGGAAGCGTAACATGCGGCTCTGGCGCTGTCAAACATCTGATAGGATGGTACTTCCGCTGATATCGGTCCTGTCCGTCCACGAGGGCTGAAAATCGCATGCTCCGCTTCCTCAGCATCAGCCATCTCGCGGTCATCGACCGCCTCGAGCTCGAGTTCGCGCCCGGCCTGAACGCGCTGACCGGCGAGACCGGCGCAGGCAAGTCGATTCTGGTGGGAGCTGTCGGCCTGCTCGTCGGCGGCCGCGCTTCCGCCGAGCTGGTTCGGACAGGTGAAGACACCGCCGCGGTACAGGCGATCTTCGACGGCCAAAACGGGGGAGAGTTGATCGTCCGGCGCGAGATCTCGGCGCAGGGCAGGAGCCGAGCGTTCGTCAACGGATCGCTCGTCACGACCGCGGCGCTGCGCGATCAGATCGGCCCTCTCGTCGATCTGCACGGGCAACATGAGCACCAGGTGCTGCTCGATCCCGCGTCGCACCTGGACGTCCTCGACGAGTTCGCCGGCCTCACGGAGACGCGCGCGAGCGTCGGCTCCGCGTTCCGCGCATGGCAGCAGGTCCGGGACGAACGCGATCGGCTCCTGGCGGCACGCCAGCAGAAAGCGTCGCGCGCGGAGTTCCTCGCCTTCCAGCTCGCGGAAATCGATCGCGCGGCGCCGCGTTCCGGCGAGGACGAGGAGCTTGCCGCGACACGGAGCGTCCTCGCCAACGCCGATCGATTGCAGCGTTTGTGCGGCGACGCTTACGGCGCACTGTATGAAGGTGACGATGCGGCGCTGCCGGCGCTCGGGACCGTGTGGAAGCGCATCACCGAGCTTGCCTCCATCGACGCGCGGTTCGCGCCGTATCTGGAGACGCGCGACGGCATCAAGTCGCAGCTCGAGGATCTCGCGTTCTTCCTGCGATCGTACGCGTCAGACATCGACGCATCGCCGGCGCGGCTGCAGGAGCTGGAGGACCGGCTCGCGGTGCTCGAGCGTCTGAAGAAGAAACACGGGCCGGCGCTTGGCGACGTCATCGCGAAGGCGGCCGCTCTCCGTCGCGAACTGCACGAGCTCGAGCACGCCGACGAGCGCGTCTCGGAGCTCGACGCGTCCCTGAATGCCGCCCGTGCGGCATATCTTGGCGCGGCGCATACGCTCTCGAACGATCGACGCGCCGCAGCCAAGGAATTCGCGCGGCTCCTCGAGCGATCGCTCCTCGATCTCGCGATGAGCAGCACGCGCTGCGAGGTACGTTTTTCCGATCCCGCCGATGAATCGCGGTGGTCGGAACGCGGCATCGACGAAGGGGAGTTCTACATCTCCCCGAACCCGGGCGAGGAGCTGCGTCCGCTCGCGCGGATCGCGTCGGGAGGAGAGCTGTCGCGGATCATGCTCGCGCTGAAGACGCTCGCAACGACCGACGCCGCCGGGAAGACGCTCATCTTCGACGAGGTGGACGCCGGGATTGGAGGCGCCGTCGCCGATCGCGTCGGCGCGCGCCTGGGCCGCCTCGGCGAGGGTTTCCAGGTGCTGTGCATCACGCACCTCCCGCAGATTGCGGCGTATGCATCCACGCACTTCCGGATCGACAAAGCCGTCCGCGGCGGACGAACGGCCACGGAAGTCCTCCGGGTCGACGGGGTGGATCGCGTCGCCGAGATCGCGCGCATGATTGGCGGCGCATCGATCACGGCTTCCGTGACCGCCAGCGCGGCCGAAATGTTACAGGCGAAAGCGAACGAAAAGCAAAAGCGAAACCGGCGATGAAATACCTGATCGAGACCTTCGGCTGCCAGATGAACCACCACGACTCCGAGCGGATGGCGGGGTTGCTGGAACAGGCTGGCTACGAGCGTACGGCCGACGATCGCGACGCCGACGTCATCGTCATCAACACGTGCAGCGTACGTGAGAAGGCCGAGGAGAAGCTGTACACGCGTCTCGGCGAGCTGCGTGTGCTCGGCGAGGAAACCGGCGTCAGGCCGGTCGTCGCCGTGGCCGGCTGCGTCGCGCAGCAGGAAGGAGAGAAGCTGCTCTCCAGGACGAACGGGCACATGATTGACGTGTTGATCGGAACGCAAAGTTTGAAGCGTCTGCCGATGCTCGTCGCTCAGGTGAAGCGCCCTCCAACATCCGCACGGATCGACGTCAATCCCTACGAGGACGTCTCTTTCCCGCTCGGTATCGCGCGGCGTGAGGATCCGGTCAAGGCGTACGTCACCATCATCGAAGGGTGCAACGAGTTCTGCGCCTTCTGCGTCGTTCCCTACACGCGCGGTCACGAACGCATGCGGCCGGCGCAGGCAATCGTGGAGGAAGTGCGGTACGCCGCGGAGACGGGAGCAAAGGAAGTGCAGCTCCTGGGACAGATCGTCAACCACTATCAGGCGCCGGACGATCCCTCGTGCGACTTCGCGGAGCTGCTCGCGCGCGTCAACGACATTCCGGGAATCGAGCGGATCCGCTTTGCGAGCCCGCATCCGCGCCATGTCACGCCCAGGATGATCGAGGCCGTCGGCGGTCTGCCGAAGGTGTGCCGTCACCTCCACCTGCCGGTGCAGAGCGGATCCTCGCGCATCCTCCAGGCGATGCGCCGCCGCCACACGCGCGAGGAGTACCTGCGCCTCGTCGATCGTCTTCGCGACGCCATCCCGGGGATCGCGCTATCGACCGATATGATCGTCGGCTTCCCTGGGGAGACGCGGGAAGATTTCAACGCAACGCTCTCGCTGACGCGTGCGGTCCGGTACCACAGCATGTTCTCGTTCAAGTACTCGCCGCGTCCGAACACGCTCGCGTTGAAGCGCATGCCGGACGATGTGAGCGAGGCGGAGAAGACGGCGCGCATCGTCGAGCTGCAGGAATTGCAGAAGGGGATTCAGCAGGAGCTGTTCGAGGCGGCCATGGGCTGCACGGAGGCCGTCCTGACCGACTCCCACAGCCACCGCCGCGCGTGGGAGCTGTCGGGAAGGACGGAAGGGAACAGCGTCGTGAACTTTCCTGGCGATCCGTCGTGGGTCGGTAGGCTCATGCCGGTTCGAATTACCGGAGCCAATCCGAACAGCCTGCGCGGCGAAGTCATCGGGGATGGATGATGCAAATCGAAATGACGATCAAGGGCCTGATGGTGGACCCGATCACGAACACGCCGATCATCATCCTGCGCGACAAGGACGGTCAGCGCGTGCTGCCGATCTGGGTGGGGATGTTCGAGGCGAACGCCATCGCGCTGCAGATCGAGAACGTCACCACGCCTCGCCCGATGACGCACGATCTGCTGAAGAACGTCATCCACGATCTTCACGGCCGGATCGAAAAGATCGTCGTGTCGGACCTCAAGGAGAACACGTTCTACGCGCTCATCTACCTACGCGTCGATGGCGACACGATCGCGATCGACGCCCGGCCGAGCGATGCGATCGCGCTCGCGCTCCGCGCGCGCGCGCCGATCTTCGTCGAGGAAACGGTCATCGACAACGCCAAAACCGTCGATCTCGCGCCCGACAAGGGGGACGCCGAGCGGCTCCAGAAGTGGCTGGAAAGCCTGGATCCGGACGATATGGGGAAATACAAGATGTAGTAGATGTCCTTTTTCTTGACACCTTTCCTCGCGGCTCCCTAGAATACGGCAACCGGGCCGTCCGGCCGAAGCTCCTCCCACCATGATCGTCGCTATCGCCAATCAAAAAGGAGGCGTGGGTAAAACCACGACCGCCATCAACCTCGCGGCAGCGTTATCGATTCGCGGAAGGCCGACGCTGCTGGTCGACCTGGACCCGCAGGCGAACAGCACGATGTCCTACCTGGACGTCACGCAAGTGCCGCGAAGCGTCTACGATGCCATCGCCGAGCAGAACTGCACGTTCGACGATGTGATTCTGCCCTCGTCCCAGCAACCGAACCTGTGGGTCGCGCCGTCGAGGATCGCGCTGGCGAAACTGGAAGCCAAGCTGGTCGGCGAGCTCGACGCGCATTTCCGGCTGAAGGACAAGCTGCAGCCCGTCCTCGACAAATACCCGAACATCGTCATCGACTGCCCGCCGACGCTGGGACTGCTGACCGTGAACGCGCTGGTGGCGGCGACACACCTGCTGATTCCGATCCAGTCGTCGTATTTCGCGCTGGAAGGCACGGACGACCTGCTCGAGACGATCGAGAAGGTTCGCGCCCGTGCGAATCCCGGACTGCGGATCCTCGGCGTCGTCATCACCATGCACGACAAGCGGACCGCGCTGGCGCGCGACATCCGCGCCCAGATCGACAAGGTCTTCGGCAGCAAGGTGTTCAACACCGTCATCACGAAGAGCGTCCGGCTCGAAGAGAGCCCGGCGTACAAGGAATCGATTTTCACGTTCGCGCCAGAGTCGACGGGCGCGGCGGAGTACTACCGGTTGTGCGAGGAGGTTATGGATCGTGCCTAAGCGAGGACTGCCGACCACCGTGCGGATGCGCCACGACGAACATTACGTAGAGGCGCTCACGACTTCCGCCGGTTCGCCGGTCGGGCGGCTCGTCCCGATCGACGAGATCGATCCGAACCCGAATCAGCCGCGCCAGGTCATGGGGGATCTGTCGGAGCTGATGGCCTCGATCGCGGAGAAGGGGATTATCGAACCGATCATCGCGCGACCGCGCGGACGACGCTACCAGATCGTCGCCGGCGAGCGTCGCTATCAGGCCGCGGTGCAGGTTGGCCTGCGGGAGATCCCTATCGTCATCCGCGAGGTCGACGACAACGAGATCATCGAGATCGCGCTCATCGAGAACATCCAGCGCAAGGACCTGACGCCGTTCGAAGAGGCGGAGGCGCTGCAGTCGCTCGGGACCCGCTGCGGGTACACGCACGAGGACATGGCGCGGCGGCTGGGGAAGTCGCGGACCTCGATTACCGAGTCTCTTTCGCTCAATAATATGCCGGAAGAGGTCAAAAACCTTTGTCGGCTGGCCGACATTTCGTCTAAGTCGCTGCTTCTAGAGGTAGTTAGACAGGGAGAACCTCAGAAAATGGTCGCCCTGGTCGAACGAATCGCCAGCAACGGCGGCACGACGCGGGAGGCTGTCCGGAAAGAAACCGCCAAGCCGAAGGCGGGACGGCCCAAGGCGTTCGTCTTCAGCTACAAGGCTCCTACCAAAGCGTTCAAGCTGCAGCTTCGGTTCTCGAAGTCGCGCGTGGAACGCGATGAAGTCATTCAGGCGCTCGAAGCGATTCTCGATGAACTGAGACGGGGATAGTTCCGGGTTCCGTGGGTTTCGGCCCGGCCCGTCACCGTGACCAGCGGCATGTTGCATGGCTGCCAGCGCCATGGCATTGCATGCTGCGCCTCGAGTGCTGCATGCAATCACGCCGCTCTGAACGCGGAGGGAACCCTCGGGACGAAGGCACGAGAACCGGGGAACCCTCCCGGAACCTGGGAACCCCGGAGCCCTCGCGTTAGTTAACATAAGATACATTATCAGAACCATTGAAAATACCCTGAAAAGGGCCCCTGTGGAAAACCTGCGGACGATTTCCTGGGCTTGCCTTGGCAGCCGACCGCTCGACCTGGTGGTCGCAAGGCGGACTCTGACCCCGTGCTATCCTCGCCTCGAAGCCCGTGAAAATCCTCGATCGGTACGTCGTCCGCGAGATCCTGCCGCCGCTGTTTCTGTCGCTGCTGGTCTTCACGTTCGTGCTCGAAATTCCGCCCGTGATGGAACAGCTCGAGGCGCTCGTGTCCAAGGGCGTGTCCTGGGGTGTGGCGCTCAGAATCCTGGTCACGCTGCTGCCGCAGGCGCTGGGCCTGACGATCCCGATGTCGGTCCTGGTCGGCCTGCTGATCGGCCTCGGGAGGATGTCAGGCGATCGCGAGGCTGTGGCGCTGCTCGCGTGCGGCGTCAGCCCCTTCCGCCTGCTCCGGCCGGTGCTGGCGATTGCGGGCGCAGCGGCCCTGGTCCACCTGTACGTGATGATCTGGGCGATTCCGGACGCGAATCAGAATTACCGCGAGATTACGTACGACGTGGTCTCGAAGCGCGTCGAAAACGACGTCCGGCCGCGCGTCTTCTTCGAGGATTTTCCAGGCTGGGTCCTGTACGCGAACGATGTCCCGCAGAACGGCGGCGGCTGGAAAGACGTCCTGGTCGCCGATACGCGTACCGTGGGTCAGACCGTCCTGTATCTCGCGCGCAATGGACGGCTGTGGCTCGATCGCGAAAAGCAGACGGTGGATCTGGTCCTCATCGACGGAACGCGGTATTCGAGTACGGGGCCGAATGGGAGACAGATTGAGACATACCGGTTTCCGCGCGAACTGATCGTCAGCCTCGATCCGAAGACGGTGTTTCCGCACACGGACCTGCTGCAGCGCGGGCTCGCCGAGATGACAATCCAGCAACTGCGCGATCAGGCGGCCCAGAAACGCGCCGCCGGCGTCTCGCCCCACCCGGAAGTCCTGTATCTGCAGCAGAAGTTCTCGTTTCCCGTCGCCTGCCTCGTGTTCGCGATCATCGGCCTGGCGCTCGGCCTCACGGTAGCGAGGGAAGGCAAGCTGGCCGGATTCGTTGTCGGTATCGCGGTCATCTTCACGTATTACATCCTGCTGTATCTCAGCGAGGCGCTGACGAAGGGGCACTATCTCGAGATGCACGTGTCCCGGTGGGTGCCGAATATCGTGCTCCTGCCCTTCGGGATTGCCGCGCTGATTTGGCGCGCGCGATGGGCTGAAGGCCGGCTGCCCTTCCGCAGCGTCATGCGGGCCGCGGATGGAATCCGCGCGCGGCTCGCGGCGTCGCGGGGGTCTGAGCACTCAGCGGGGTCAGAGCACGCGCTGGGGTCAGCGCACGCGCGGAGGGCTGCGCCGAGGCGCGGACGCGTGGTCGTCGTCGTCCGCGTGCCGCGCTTCTCATGGCTCTCGCTGAACATCCTCGATCGCTACATCAGCCGCATGTACCTCCGCACGGCCGCGATCTCGTTCGCGGCGCTCCTCGGCATCTTCTATATCGCGACGTTCATCGACCGCTCCGAGAAGCTGTTCAAAGGCCAGGCGACCACGGGAATGATCGTCCAGCTGCTGGCGCTGCAGACGCCGCAATTCGTGTATTACGTCATCCCGATCGCGGCGCTCCTGAGCGTTCTCGTCACGTTCGGGATCCTCAGCCGCACGAGCGAGCTCTCGGTGATGAAGGCCTGCGGGATCAGCGTCTACCGCGTGGGCGCGCCGCTGCTGTTCCTTTCATTGCTCTGGAGCGGAGCGCTCTTCGGATTGGAACAGCGGATCATGGCGCTCGCGAACCGTCGCGCGGACGCCCTGGACGCCCAGATCAGGAACCGCCCACCGCGCACCTTCAACGCCCTGAATCGGCGGTGGCTCGTCGGCCACGACGGCGGCATCTATCACTACAGCTACTTCGATCCGGAGCGCCAGGCGCTCGATCGGCTCGTCATCTATCGGCCCGCCGCGAAGGGATGGCAACTCGCGAGCGAGACCTTCGCGATGCGCGCCGTCTGGAACGGACGCTCGTGGCACGGGCAGGACGGCTGGCATCAGGACTTCGAAACGCGGCCCGCGCGCTGGGAGGCTTTTCAGAAGAAGCCCCTCCCGCTCGAGACGCCCGACTACTTCCAGACCGAGCAGCCGATCGCGGAGCTGATGAGCGTCCCTCAACTCAAACAGCACATCGACGAGCTCTCCTCCAGCGGCTTCAATATCGTTCCGCTGAGTGTCGACCTGCAAAAGAAGCTCGCCTTCCCTTTCGTCACCGTTGTCATGACGCTGCTCGCGATTCCGTTCGGGATGACGACCGGCAAGCGCGGGACCCTCTATGGGATCGGCATCGGGATCGTGCTCGCGCTGTCGTATTGGCTCGTCTCCGGCGCGTTCGCGGCCGTGGGAAAGGCAGGATTGCTCGCGCCGGTGATGGCCGGGTGGGCGCCGAACGTGATCGCGGCGGGAACGGCGATGTATCTGCTGCTGACGGCGAGGACGTAGACGCGGGTACGGTGTGCGGCGTGCGGGTGCGGTGTGCGGGTGCGGGGTGCGGGGAGGCGGGTTAGAGCGGACGGGACGGGTTTGTCAGTCCCGACGGCTTGACCGCGGCGCGATTTCTCGAAGCGCTTCGATCAGGTCAGTTGCCAGTACTCCATGCCGGAACGCATCGCGTAGCGCGCGCTCTGCAACCTGACGGGCCACAGCGGCAGGTGATTGGCGAGTCTCCCGCGCTCCAGCCGCGACAAACGCGCCGAGACCGCGGCGCATCTCGATGACCCTCTCCCCTTCGAGGGTCTTGTAGGCGTGAATGACGGTATTCGGGTTCACCTTCAGATCCGCCGCGAGTTGACGTGTCCCTGGAAGCGCGTCGCCCTGGCGCAGCACTCCCACACTGACCGCTCGATACACTTCGTCCGCAATCTGGCGGTAAACCGGCCTGGAATCACCCTTCTTCAACTCGATAAGGAGCGGTGGTGCCATGACACATCGCTACTGCACTATATATGTAGTGCAGTATATCACTGACTGACCTGGCGAATCCCGGCCGCCATCAGTCCACGGCGGCGCTCAAAACGCGCAACGTGCCCGACCGCCCAGGACTCGCGTTCGTGAGATCCACGACGACGAGAAGACTGGTGATCGTCTGACCGGCAACTTGCGCCGGCGCCTGATCGACGGGACGGAAATCGTCGCCGCGGACATAGACGCTCCGCGGCTCGGGAGATACGTATTCGGAGCGTCGCCACCGGCGCCCGTCGGCAGTTCTGAGCTGGATGGAGACGCGCGTCGGTCGGTCGGCTGCCAGGCTCAACCGGATCGCGTGGACCTGCGGGAGCGAGATGGGCGCGGCGACCGCGACGTACTGGCTCGCGCTGGGCCTCCGCCGGAGCGTATATTCCAGCTCAACTCCCCTGCTCGTTCTCAAAATCGCGCTCGAGCCCGGATCCTTCTCGATACGCCAGGCGCCGGCGTCGATGCTGTGGCTTTCGCCTTCAGCCGGAAGTTCCTGTCCGTGGCCTCCGCCTTCAGGCGGGAGCACGTAGATCGGATTGCCCACCAGCCACGGAATCGGCGGACTCCCCGGCGCACGCGCGGTTCGAACCTCGATCCGGTACGCGCCCTCCCCTGCCACCTGCGCACGCAGGGTCGACTCTCGCGTGGAACGGATCTCGCGACCGTTGCGCAGCAGAACGATCTCGGCCGATCCCGGCTTCAGCACGCGCGCGGTGAGCGATGCTTCTGTACCGGGCAGCAGCTCGCCACCCATCGGAACAGACCATCCGCGGCCATCTGCCTCGAACTGGAGAAGCCCTGGCGCCGCGAGCGCATCGATGGTCGTGTAGACGCGGCCGGAGCGAATCGCCGTCATCAGCGCGAGCCCGTCCGCTGCGGCCGTGCCGGACCATGGATGATCGAGCACCGCGCGCAGGCTGAACGTGCGGAAGCTCGCCTCGTAGCTCGGCACGCCGAGGACGCCGGAGAGGCTGCCATCCTCCATCCGCCTTCCTACACCACCATGTGCATCGACCCCCGCGAGTCCGACGACGCGCCGCGTGGCGGTCAGGCGATCCCAGCGATCGAGCGTCGCGGGACGATCCAGCAGCGTTGCCAGCGCCGGCCCGCGTGTGAACAGGTACGCCAGCCCTGCGCGCGCGAGGCTTGCCCGCGACTCGTTGCGCCACTCGCTGTCGGCGTTGAGCCATTCGATGCCGTCGATCGGAGCGGACGTGTCCGTCCACCGCAATTCCGGCTTCGGCGAGTCGGGATGCGCAGCCACGCCGAACCCGCCAAGGCGCGCGACGTCTTCGACGACGGCATCGGCTGCTCCACCGAGCGGATAGGGAGAGGGCCGCATGTCGAGCGCGACGTAGTGCCCTTCGTCCGTGCTGATCTCGACCTCGTCCAGGCACAACACGCCATCCACGTACTCGGGCGGATCCGCGGGACGCGTGCCGTCACCGTGATCCGTCAGGATGAGGAACCGTAATCCTGCGCGCGCGGCGGCCTGCGCGATCGTACGTTTGTCCGCCGCGCCGTCGGATCGCCGGCTGTGGACGTGATACGCACCGGCAACCGTCCGGGCTGCGAGATCGGGCCACGCGCGCGCATCCAGACGCGCCGGCGAAGAAGGGAGAAGTAAAAAGAGGAAAAGAAGGAGAACCAGGACGCCTGCCGCGGCCAAACGGACAGGCGTCCCGCGACGGATGGTCACCGCATCAGCGGCCGGCGTCGGCGCTGAGAGCCGCCGCCTTGTCGGTGCGCTCCCAGGTGAACTCGGGTTCGGTCCGGCCGAAGTGCCCGAACGCGGCCGTCTTCTTGTAAATCGGCCGGCGCAGGTCGAGCGACTCGATGATGCCGCGCGGCGTCAGCTTGAAGTGCGCGCGCACCAGCTCGCTGATCCGCTCGTCGCCGATCTGGCCGGTCCCGAACGTATCGATCAGCACGGACACCGGCTCCGCGACGCCAATCGCGTACGCGAGCTGCACCATGCAGCGCTCCGCGAGCCCGGAGGCAACGACGTTCTTCGCGACGTAGCGGGCCATGTAGCACGCCGAGCGATCGACCTTCGTCGGATCCTTGCCCGAGAACGCGCCGCCGCCGTGCGGCGCCGCCCCGCCGTACGTATCCACGATGATCTTCCGGCCCGTCACCCCGGCGTCGCCGTGCGGACCGCCGACCACGAAGCGCCCGGTCGGGTTGATGAGGATCCGCGTCTTCGAATCGCGCATGTCATCGGGGATGACGCGGCTGACGATCTTGTCGATGATGTCTTCGCGGAGCGTGCTGTTCTCGACGTCCGAGCTGTGCTGGGTCGAAACCACGACGGTGTCGACGCGAACGGGCTTGCCGTTCTCGTACTCGACGGAGACCTGCGACTTGCCGTCCGGACGCAGGTAATCGAGCACGCCGTCGCGCCGCGCGCACGACAGCCCTTTCACGAGCTTGTGCGCGAGCATGATCGGCAGCGGCATTAGCTCGGGCGTCTCCGTGCAGGCGTACCCGAACATCAGCCCCTGATCGCCTGCGCCGCCCGGGTCGACGCCCTGCGCGATGTCGGGCGATTGCTCGTGAATGGACGACAGGACGGCGCACGTCTCGGAGTCGAACCCGAACTTCGCGCGCGTGTAGCCGACATCGCGGATCGTCTGGCGGACGATCTTCGGGAAATCGACGTAGCAGTTCGTGGTGATCTCGCCTGCGATGATGGCGAGTCCGGTCGTGACGAGCGTTTCACACGCCACGCGCCCGACGGGATCCTGCGCCAGGATGGCGTCGAGGATGGAATCGGAAATCTGATCGGCAATCTTGTCCGGGTGCCCCTCGGTAACGGACTCCGACGTGAAAAGGTAACGACCGGTACGGGCCATGTTCGACTCGTGCTCCTTGCGCATACGGCGAGCCCGCTCCAACGCGGGCCGCTGATGGCCAAACTTTTGAACTGTACCACAAAGAGGAGAAAACCGTGACCTCCTATTTCCGCGGGTGATACTTGTCGTACACCGCTCGCAGGCGCGCCTCCAGAACATGCGTATAGATCTGCGTCGTCGACAGATCGGCGTGGCCGAGCATCATCTGGATGGCGCGGAGGTCGGCGCCGCGTTCGAGGAGGTGCGTCGCGAACGAGTGCCGCAGCACGTGCGGGCTGAGATCGCGGGACACGCCGGCCTTGATGCCGTACTCCTTGAGCACCTTCCAGAACCCGACGCGCGAAAGTCTGCCCCCGCCTTTCGCGTTCACGAACAGCCACGGCGACTTTCCCGTCTTCACCAGCCGGGACCGCGCTTCCTTCAGATACCGCGATACCCAGTCGGCCGCCGCGTGCCCGAGCGGGACGATGCGCTGCTTGTCGCCTTTGCCGATGCAGGTGAGATACCCGGCGTCGAGATTGATATCTCCGGGCTTGAGGGTGAGGAGCTCGGTCACCCGCAGGCCCGTCGCGTACAACAGCTCGAGCAGCGCCTTGTCGCGAAGCCCTCGGGGTGTGGACGCGTCGGGCTGCGCCAGCAGTCGATCGACCTCATCGAGATCCAGGTATTTCGGGAGCGCGGGCCAGGCCCGCGGCGCACGCACGTCCTCCGCCGGATCGTTCGTGATCTTGCGCTCGGCGGCGAGGAACCGATAGAACCCTCGAACGCAGGCAATCGCGCGCGCGGTCGATCGCGGCGAGAGCCCCGACGACATCAGGCTTCTCGCGAACGCTTCGAGCTCTGGACGTCCCAGTGACGCCACATCGCTCTCGCGCGCAGCGGCGAAGGATGCCAGGGCGGCGAGATCCCGCGCGTAGCTCTCGATCGTATTCGGCGACATGCGCCGCACGTCACGGAGATATCCAAGGTAGGAATCGATGTTGTCCGACATCATTCCCACCTGAAGACGCGCGCGGAGATTGCCGTGCAGACGATGAACAGCAGCGCGAGCACCACGACGTCCGCCGAATGTGAAGCCCAGGTGTCGCCCTGCCAGATGCCTTTGAGCAGCGAGGCGGCGTACGTCAGCGGAAGCATACGCGCAACGGTGCGCGCGGCGGGAGGCATCGATCCGATCGGCATGAACAGGCCCGACAGGCCCAGCATCGGGTAGAGAATCGCCGTCGCGACGGGCTGGGCGAACCGCGCCGTCCGGATCACGCTCGCGATCACGAACCCGAGCGACAGCACGCTCAGCGTGCTGAACAGCAGCGCGATCGTGAAGCCACCGAGCGGAACGCCAGGCGGAATGCGATACGACCGCGAGCCTGCCAGGATCATCAGCGCGAGCGTGACGGCCGTCAGCAGCAGCTTCACGATCACGTGCGCCATGAGAATCGTCGGCGGCCGCAGCGGCGTCGCACGCAGCCGCTTCAGGATGCCGCTCTCGCGGTAGATCGAGATGATGGTGACGAGCGAGAGCACGGCGCTGATCGCGATCAGCATGGCGCCCAGCGCGGGAATCGACGCCGCGAACGTCTCGACCTTCGAAGGCGTGTCGGCGCCGCGCATCAGACGCGCGAGCACGACGAACACGAACACGGGGACTCCAACCGCGCCAATCACGCCGAGCGGCTCGCGCAGATAAATCTTGATCTCGACCCACGTCAGCTTCCACAGGCCATGCAGCATCTCAGCTCCGAATCGAGTGCCCCGTCAGCTTCAGGAACACGTCCTCCAATGACGGCACCACCGTGCGGAAATCGACGACGCGAATCCGGTGCTCCGCGACGCACTCGATGACCCGCGCGACGAGATCGTCGCCGGCGCCGCTGATCGTCACCCGTGACCCGCCTTCGGCAACCGCGTGGCCGCCAAAGACGTCGTGCAGCCTGGCCGCCGCGGCCGCATCACGCGTCGTGAGTACGACGCTGCGTTCAGGACAGTGGCGGGCAACCAGCTCGAAAGGAGCGCCCACGTCCACGACGCGGCCATGATCGATCACCGCCACGCGATCGCAGAGCCGCTCCGCCTCCTCCATCAGGTGCGTCGTCAATACGACGGTCTTGCCGCGGTCGCGGATGCCGCGCACGAGATCCCAGATCGCGCGGCGGGCCTGCGGGTCGAGCCCGGTCGTCAGCTCGTCGAGGAACACGAGCTCCGGATCGTTGATGAGCGCGAGCGCAATGAACAGCCGCTGCTTCTGTCCACCAGAGAGCGTCATGAACCAGGCGTCGCGCTTTTCGCTGAGCCCGAGCTGCTCGAGCAGCCGCGCGCCGCTCATCGTCGTGCGATAGAGCGACGCCCACAGATCGACGGCTTCCCAGACCTTGATGCGCTTCTGCAGCTGCGCGTCCTGGAGCTGCACCCCGATCCGGGGCTGAAGCGCGCGCGCGTCGCGCACCGGGTCCAGCCCGAGCACGCGAATCGTTCCACGATCGGGCGTGCGTATTCCCTCCGCGCACTCCAGGGTCGTCGTCTTTCCGGCGCCGTTTGGTCCGATGAGGCCGAAAATCTCCCCTTCGCGGACGTCGAAGGAGACGTCCGCGACGGCCACTGTCGCCCCGTAGCGCTTGGAAATCCCGGACACGTGGAGGACGGGCGAGTTCATCAGTGTCGGCGACTATATTACCGGCCCGATTCACCGCACGAGTCCGCGGCTCGCGCCGTCCGCGCTGGTCGGCGGCCCTGTTTGACACACACAGGGCCCGCGGATAACGTAAGCGGTTGGCTCATGCGCGCCGAAGCGCGCCAACCGAACGTCTCCATGGCAACCCAATCGAAGTGGCAATCGCTTCCCACCGAGCAAATCAACCCCGCGAGCCTGGCGATCGACAAGACGGCCGTCCGAGACATCATCGACATGATGGTGAACGAGGACCGCAAGGTGGTCGCGGCCGTCCACAAGGAACGGGAGAAGATCGCGCACGGCATCGAGATCATCGCGCAAGCGTTCAGGAAAGGCGGGCGGATCGTCTTCGTCGGGGCGGGCACGAGCGGCCGCCTGGGGGTCGTCGAAGCCGCGGAGATCCCGCCGACCTTCGGCACGCCGCCGCGGCTCGTGCAGGCCATCATGGCTGGCGGACAGGGGGCCGTGTTCCAGGCGAAGGAAGGCGTCGAGGACAACTACGAGGAAGGTGGCCGCAGCATCGGACGGCTTCGCCTCAACAACCGTGACGTCGTGGTCGGCGTGTCGGCCAGCGGCATCACGCCGTTCGTCCGCGGCGCGCTGACGCGCGCGCGCAAGGCGGGCGCGAAGATCATCTTCGTCACGTGCTGGCCGGGATCGGAGCTGCAGAATTTCGTGGATCTGATCATTGCGCCGGCGGTCGGGCCAGAGATCATTGCGGGATCGACGCGGCTCAAGGCAGGGACCGCCACGAAGATGGTACTGAACATGCTCACCAGCATCTCGATGATCAAGGTCGGGAAGACATACGGCAACCTGATGGTGGACGTGCAGACCGGATCCGAGAAGCTGAAGGATCGGGCGCGGCGGATTCTGGGGGTCGTCACAGGTCTCGAGTACGAACAGGCCGACGCGCTGCTGAAGCGTGCGCGGTGGAACGTGAAGGCCGCGATCGTGATGGAAAAGACCGGACTGACCCGCCCGCAGGCGCTCAAGCGCCTCCGCACGGCCGATGATTCCGTCCGCGACGCGATCGGCGAGGACATCGAGCCCCGCCTGCGGCAGTTGCTGGGATCGCGCTGATCGCGCAACGGGAATTGCCGCTACGAGAGATTCGCCGCGGCCGCGGCGTCCAGCATCAATTCCACATCCCGGTGCATCTGCAGGAAGGACGCCGGCAGCTTCGGCGTAATCGGGCCGTGCACGAGCCGCTCGATGCAGCGCGCCTTCGACTTCCCCGTCGCGATCAGCACGATCGATCGCGCGTGCATGATGGTCGCCATTCCCATCGAGAGCGCTTCACGCGGGACCCGCTCCGGATCACCCCCG
>JAICSD010000557.1 GCA_025937075.1 Vicinamibacteria bacterium
AGCTGAAGCTGCTGCGGATGAACCCGTCGCAGCCTTGCACGGACGGGGAGTTCCTGTGTCGCGCGTACCTCGACCTGCTCGGCGTGCTGCCGACGGCCCAGGAGGCTAAGGCGTTTGTCGCGGACCCGGCGAGCGACAAGCGGGCGAAGTTGATCGATGCCCTGTTTGACCGGCCGGAGTTCGCGGATTTCTGGGCGCTGAAGTGGGCGGACCTGCTGAAGAACGAAGAGCGGACGATCGACCGCAAGGGCGTGCAGGCGTTTCATCATTGGATTCGGCAGAGCGTCGCGGAGAACAAGCCGCTGGACGTGTTCGTGCGGGAGCTGGTGAGCGGGCGCGGGAGCACGTACACCAATCCGCCGGCGAATTACTACCGGGCGAATCGCACGCCGACCGTGCGCGGGGAGGCGACGGCGGAGTTGTTTCTCGGCGTGCGGCTGCAGTGTGCGCAGTGCCACAACCACCCGTTCGATCGCTGGACGCAGGACGACTATTACGGCTGGGCCGACGTGTTCGGGCGGGTGGAGTACAAGATCATCGAGAACCGGCGGACGGATACGAACGACAGCCATGAGTTTGTCGGGGAGCAGGTCGTGTACGAGTCGCCGAGCGGGGACATCGCCGACCCGCGCGGGGATCGCGCGGTGAAGCCTCGCCTGCTGGGGGAAGCGAAGGCGCTGAGCGGCGATCAGGATCGGCTCGACGCACTGGCGAAGTGGATCACGGCGCCTTCCAATCCGTTCTTCGCCAGGGCGCAGGTGAATCGGATCTGGTATCACCTGATGGGTCGGGGGCTGGTCGATCCGATTGATGACTTCAGGCCCACCAACCCGGCCAGCCACCCCGCCCTGCTCGATGCGCTGGCGAAGGATTTCGTCGATCACCACTACGACGTGCGGTACATGATCAAGCTGATCATGTCGTCGCAGACGTATGCCCTGTCGTCGGACCCGAACGACACGAACGCCGACGACGAGGTGAACTACTCGCACGTGGTGCCACGGCGGCTGACGGCGGAGCAGTTGCTGGACGCGGAGCACCAGGTGAGCGGCGTGCCGACGGAGTTCGCGGGGTATCCGAAGGGGATGCGGGCGGGCCAGATCCCCGGCGTGCGGGTGCCGAGCCGGCGCGGCGGGCCGAAGCCGACGCAGGCGGATAACTTCCTGGTCACGTTCGGCAAGCCGCCGAGGCAGTTGGTGTGCGAGTGTGAGCGGTCGACGGACACGACGCTCGGGCAGACGTTCCAGCTCATCAGCGGGCCGGAGATCACGAAGATGGTGGCGGAATCGGATAACCGGCTCGGGAAGTTGATCGCCGCAGGGAAGAGTGACGATCAGATCGTCGACGAATTGTACTGGGCGACGCTGACGCGGACCCCGGACTATGAAGAGGGCAAGGCGCTCGTGGAGCACGTGAAGTCGGAGAAGGATCGGAGGAAGGGATTGGAGGACGTGCTCTGGGCGCTGCTGAATGCGAAGGAATTTGTGCTGCGAAGGTAGTCGAAGAGACAACCCACGGAGCAAGCTCCGTGGGCTTGATGTGGGAACGCAATCATGTCACGTCCGCGCTCATACGCCTGCTCGAGTTTTCACGCGTGCGGTCCGTCGCGCCGGTCGATCCTGCGGGTCGGCGGCGCG
>JAICSD010000489.1 GCA_025937075.1 Vicinamibacteria bacterium
GAAGGCGTTGAAGAAGTCCGAGAACGGATTCTCCGTCCCGAACATGTCCCGCATCTCGTCTTCGGTCATCGTGCGGTAGCCGCCTGGCGCGCCGCCCATGTTGATCGTCCACGCTCCGCCTTCGCCGCCGAACCCGCCGGGAGCGCCGCCGCCATACCCGCCGAAGGGGACGCCGCCGCCCTGTTGCTGGGCCTGCTCGTACATCCGCCAGTTCGCGCCGAGTTCGTCGTACTTCTTGCGCTTCTCCGAATCGCCCAGAACTTCGTAGGCCTCGTTGATCTCCTTGAAGCGCGACTCGGCGGATTTGTCGCCAGGATTCACGTCGGGGTGGTGCTTGCGCGCAAGCTTGCGGTACGCCTGCTTGATCTCTTTGTCCGTCGCCGTTTTCGACAGACCCAGCGTCGCGTAGTAATCCTTGAATTCCATCCGTTACCGGGGGGCGTCGCCCCGCCGGCCCCCCCAACGCGCCTGCGGCGCGCTCATAAGCCCACCATTTCCGCCATGCGGTCGAGTTCCTGCAGGAGCCGCCGGCGCGCCTCGCGCGATCCCGCGTCGCCGTTCATCAGCGGCCGAATCCGCTGCAGCGACTCCGCGATCTCGAGCAGCCGTTGGACGCCCGCGAGATTCACGCCCTCATCGTCCACCAGCTTTTTGATCAGGCGCAGGCGATCCAACTGCTCGCGCGTGTACACGCGCATGCTGCCGATGGTCCGCGTCGGCTGCACCAGCCCGAGCCGCTCGTACTTCCGCAAGGTCTGCGGGTGCATGTCCAACAGACGGGCTGCCATGCTGATAAAGTACAGGTCGTGTTCCGCTCGCATGTCCCGCCTCTCGGGAAAGCCTCGTGTCGACAGGCCGCAGCGGCCTGAAAGTTGCGTCGATCCAAATGTAGGCCTTGATATGAGTCGTGTCAAGGCCATGACTCACATCGGATGAACGTTCACCCCGGCGATTTCCTGACGATCGCGCTGCTGGTGCTGCTCGAAGGGCTGCTGAGCGCGGACAACGCGCTCGTGCTCGCGATGCTGGTGCTCGGGCTCCCGCGGAAGGATCAGAAGAAGTCGCTGCGGTACGGCATCGCCGGGGCGTTTGCCTTCCGGATCATCGCGGTCACGCTGGCGATCCACCTGATCCGCGTCGCGTGGATCAAGCTGGTCGGTGCGGTGTACCTCATGTATCTCGCGTACCAGCACTTTTTCGCCGCCGGCGGGACCGAGGCGCGGCGCGAGATCAAACCGGCGAGGCCGTGGCTCGGCCTCTCGGCCTTCTGGGCCACCGTCGTCAAGGTGGAGCTGACGGACGTGGTGTTCGCCGTCGACTCGATTCTCGTCGCCGTCGCGATGTCGCCGAAGACGTGGGTGGTGATCACCGGGGGACTCCTCGGGATCGTCACGATGCGGATGGTGATCGGGAAGCTGCTGTCGCTCGTCCGACGTTACCCGGCGCTGGTCGACGGCGCGTTCATCATCATCGCGTGGGTCGGCGTGAAGCTCCTGCTCGAGTTCCTGAGCGTCGAAGGCTTCATCGAGTTCGAAGTGAACAAGTGGTTCTCGTTCGGCCTGATCGTCGCGATCTTCGTCGTCTCGTACGTGTACGCCCGCCGCTCCGGCGCGGTCTCAGAGGAGGGCGATCAGGCTGAGGCGCTGCTGATGGAAGACAGGGCTGAAGAGCTTGACGACACAACTTCCAACCGCGAATGAGGCAAGAAGATTTTCTTGTGTAGTTGGCAATTGGAAGTTGTGTAGTTTCGTTGCGCTTCGCGACTTCACCTCGCCAGTTTCAGATTCAACGATGTCCCCGCGCCCTCAGTGACCGCGAACGTCGACGCCTTGGCGCTCGCGCGCGTCAGCCAATCGGGATCGTTCCACTCGCCCTGCGCGACGTAGTCCACGGCGATGGCGTAGTAGCTGCCCGGCGGCAGATTCTGAATGCGGAAGCGGCCTTCCTGATCCGGGCGGCCCGACTGTGTCCACCGCGTCATCGGCAGCGCCCACTTGCTCTGATCCGTCGAGAAGACGACGACCGTGTACTCCTTGAGCGGCTGTCCCTGCGTGTCCGTGACGGTGCCGTCGACTTCCGTCGTCTGCTGCGTCAGCAGGATCTCGAGGCCGGAGACGTCCTCGCCAGGCTTGAAGTCGTAGCCGGTGTCGGTGATGTCCGCGCCACTGAGATGGACGCTTTTGAGAATCCAGCCTTTCGGCAGCGTCCCTGCGCGAAGTATCCGGGCGCCGGCGAGCCCGGTGAGTTCGAACGTGCCATCCGCGTGAACCTGGCCCACCCCGGATCCGACCGTCGGCCCACCATCCGGATCCGCGGACGGCGCGGACACGCGAATCTGCGCGGTGCCGTCGGGGCGTACGCCGCCATCGAAGACGACCCGCCCGGTCGCGCGCGCGCCGTGCGTCGTCATGACGACGAGCCCGGAGACGTCCTCGCCGTTGACGGCGACGGGAACGCTGGCGAATTCAGGTTCCTGCCTCGTGTTGTTGCTGCTTGCCGCATCGGTCGACGACATTGAAAACATCATGGCGCCGCCGCCGGCGTCGATCACCATGGGGCCCGTCGATCGAACCTGGAGGCTGTATTCGCCTGGCGCCACACCGTTGAGCGTGAACTGCCCGGAGGCATTCGTTCGCGTGGTCCCGCCGGGCATGAACATTCCACCCTCGCGTGACGCGGGCATGAGCATGATCATCGCGGACGAGAGCGGCCGGCCGTCCGATGCGAGTGCCTGTCCGGTGATGCGCGCGAGCTTCACTGGCTGCAGGCTGACATCGATGCCGGTCATCTCCTGGCCAACGGCGACCGTTACGCGCTGTGCTTCCGCGGGTGAGGCGGTGCCGGGAAAATAGGTCGGCGCATAACCGGACGTCGGCATCGATCCCGATCCGCTCGTCGATCCCATCGGACCGATGCCGATATCCATTGCAAGAGAGCC
>JAICSD010000500.1 GCA_025937075.1 Vicinamibacteria bacterium
CCAGCAGCAGCGGCGTGACGTTCGGCTCGTCGAAGATCGTCACGTAGTCGACGCCGCGTATCGCCGCGACGGTTTCCGCGCGATCGGCAGCGGACAGGATGGGGCGGCCGGGTCCCTTCAGATCCGCAACGGAGTGGTCGCCGTTGACGGCGACCACGAGGCGATCCGCCTCGCGCGAGGCCGCCTGAATGTACCGCACGTGGCCGACGTGCAGGAGATCGAAGCAGCCGTTCGCAAAGG
Organism: Vicinamibacteria bacterium; assembly: GCA_025937075.1. Next base: position 241 of record JAICSD010000500.1, read on the forward strand.
CAATGCTGCGTCCGGCCGCGCGATCGGCGCGAACATGTTCGAGCAGTTGTTCGCGCGGAAGGACTACGCCCACGCTGGATCCGCCGCGATGGCCTGCTGCACCTCCGCGGCGCTCACCGTCGCGGTCCCGCGCTTCATGACCACGAGCCCTCCCGCATAGTTCGCGAGGTGCGCGGCGTCTTCGAACGACGCGCCCGCGGCCAGCGCGAGCGTCATCGTCGCAATCACGGTGTCTCCGGCGCCCGTGACGTCCGTGACCTGATCGGATCCGCTGATGGGAATGTGGACGGTTCGATCGCCGGGCTGGAACAGCGCCATCCCGCGGCTGCCGCGGGTGATGAGCACGGCGGACGCGCGCGTCCGCCGCAGCACGGCGCGACCGGCGCGCTCCAATACACGGGGATCGTCGGCGATCCGCACGCCGAGCGCGTGCTCGACTTCGGACTCGTTCGGGGTGCACGCCGTCATGCGGCGATAGCGCAGAAGACCGTACCGCGAGTCCACCAGCACGACGGCGGCGGCCCGCATGTGCCGCCGCGCTTCGTCGACGAGCGGCGGGTTCACCAGGCCGCTGCCGTAGTCGGACACGAGCAGCGCATCGCAGCCGCGCACGGCCGCGAGGACGCGCGAACGGAAGCGGGCGCGCACCGCATCGCTGACGAGGCCGTTCGAGGCGCGGTCGATCCGCACGACCTGCTGTTTCGCCGAGTGAATGCCGCCGGCGAGAATCCGCGTCTTCGTCGGCGTGCGATAGGCCGCCGGGCTGATCAAGCCGCGGACGTCCGTCCGCCCGCGCTCGAGCACGTCGAGCAGACGCCGGCCTGGCTCGTCGCGTCCGGTGAGCCCCACGATGCGGACCGAGGCGCCGAGCGCCGCGACGTTCGCGGCCGCGTTGCCGGCGCCGCCCGGAACGATCTCCGTCGAGTCGTAGTTGAGAATGAGGACGGGAGCCTCGCGGGACACGCGCGAAATCTGGCCGTAGATGAACTCGTCGGCGATCACATCCCCGGCTACGACGACCCGCGGCGATCGCAGCCTGGTCACGAGCGCATCGAGCCGCGAACGCCTGGCGTCCATCACGACGCGCGAAGAATCCACGACGCGGCGACAACGAGATTGTCGACGATGGCGGTGGGTGCCACGCCTGGCTTCGGCGATGCCTCCTCCGTCCGCCCGTAGCCTGTCCGGACGAGCAGGCTCCGCGCGCCCACGGCCTGTCCTGCCTCGACGTCGTGCCAGCGATCGCCGATGACGAACGACCGCGTGAGATCGAGATTGAGGTCCGCGGCCGCCTGCACGAGCAATCCCGGTCGCGGCTTGCGGCACTCGCAGGCGCGCTTGTACTCGGGCACCGATGCGTCCGGATGGTGCGGACAGTAATAGAAACCGTCCACGCGCGCGCCGCCGCTCTCGAGCCGATCGGTCACGTACCGATGCGCGACCGCGACGAACGCTTCGGGAAAAATGCCCCGCGCAACGCCTGCCTGGTTCGTGACGATCACCACGGCCAGGCCCGCGCGGTTGAGCAGCCGCACGGCATCCACGCTGTAGGGATAGAAGACGAGCCGTTCGACCCGATCGGGGTAGCCGGATTCCTCGATGAGCGTGCCATCACGATCCAGAAACACTGCCGGACGCGCGGACTCCAAGGTGCTTCTCCACGGACGCGAGCACGTCCTCGACGCCGATCCGCTTCATGCAGCGATGATCGATGGGACAATCGCGCAGCATGCACGGCCGGCAGAAGACGTCTCGCAGGATGATGTCATGCGCGGCCGGACCATCGGGCGACGTCTCGCGCTCGTTCGTCGGCCCGAAGATGGCTGTCACGGGCACGCCGAGCGCCGCCGCGACGTGCATCGCACCCGAGTCGTTCGAGACGAACGCCGCACAGCGGGCCAGGACACCCACGAGCTCCCGCAGCGACGTCCGGCCGACGAGATCGATCACGCTGCCACGCACGCTCACACGACCGGACAGCGCTGATTCTATCGCACGAGCCGTGCTGCGATCGGCGTCGGACCCGACGAGCACCGCGCGTACTCCCCGGGCTGCCAGGCGTTCGATGACGCCGGCCACCCGATCGGGCGGCCACCGCTTCGCCTGTCCGTACGCGGCTCCGGGCGCAAACCCCACCAGCACGCCGTCGAGCGGCGCGCCGGCGTTCCTCAGCAGCGTGTCCGCGCGTTCGCGCGTCGACTCGCGCGCGCGGAGCCGTGGAACCTCGTCGGACGCCGGAATCTCCAGCGCGCGTACGAGCTCCAGATAGTACTGACGCTGGTGCATCGTCCCGCGCGGGCGTCGCGGCGCACGCGTCAGCAGCCAGCCGCGGCCGCCCGTTCGATAACCCCACCGCTCGCGAATGCCGCTGCGGCTCGCGATCCAGGCGCTGCGGAACGAGTTCGGAAGGAGCAGGATTGTTCCCGCGCCGCTCGCGCGAAGACGCTCCGTCTCTCGCTCGGTCTCGACCGCCAGGATGTCGTCGGGCGCCGCGGCCGTCTCTTCTTCGAAGAGCGGCGCAATCGAGGGCCGTCCGGCGATCACGAGCCGTCCGGGCGTCG
>JAICSD010000478.1 GCA_025937075.1 Vicinamibacteria bacterium
ACATCGATCTGCTCGCGCTCTTCGGCGGTCCGATCGGCGCGGATGAAGAGGCATTTCTTCGCGCGCTGCTGCACCCCCTGTGGGACGCCGGCCTGCAGATCGGCCACCAGGTCCGCGAAGTCGACGAGCTGGCGAGCCTCGAGGTCGACAACCCGGAGTTCCTCCTCGCGCTCCTCGACATGCGGCCGCTTGCGGGCGATCGGTCGCTCGTCGACCGCTTCACCGAGGCCTTCCACACGTCCGGGACGCACGCGCACATCGTGACGGCGCTCGAGCGGCTGATCGACGACCGCCACGCGCGCTTCAACGACACGCTCTATCAGCTCGAGCCTGACGTGAAGGACGCGCCAGGCGCGCTGCGCGACGTCATGGCCGCGCGCGCAATCGCGCAGCTCACCGATCCGGCGCTGCTGCGAGGCGGGCCCGAGCCGTCGGAGCGCATCGCCGACGCCGAGGACTTCTTCCTGCGCGTCCGGTCCGTGCTGCACGTCGACGCGCGGCGGAATCAGAACGTGCTCACGCACTCGCTGCAGGAGCGCGCGGCCGACGTTCTCGGCTATCCCGGGACGGACGCACAGCAGCGCGTCGAGCGGCTGATGGGCGACTACTTCCGGCACGCGCGCAGCGTCACGCGCCAGCTCGCGTGGGTGCGCCGCAACGCGCCAAAGCCCGCGGGCGAGAACCTCGGTCTGGCGTCGGACGGCATCCGCTTCATCGATCGCGCGAAGGCCGCCATTCAGCCGGCCACCTGGCTCGGGGCGTTTCAAGCCGCTCTCGAAACGGGAAGCACGGTGTCGGACGAGGCGCTCGCCTCCATCCGCCAGCACGCGGAGCGCTTTTCCGCAGCGGATTTCTTTCCGACGGCCAGACACCGAGCCGCGCTTCGCCGGTTCCTGAAACCGCGCGACGGCCTGTACGAGCGGCTCTCGGAGATGCACGACTGCGGCGTGCTGGAGCGCATGTTCCCGCCGCTGCAGGCGATTGCGTTTCGCGTGGTCCGCGACTTCTACCACAAGTACACGGTCGACGAGCACACGCTGCTGACCATTCGCAATCTCGAGCGGCTCACGATGCCCTCGCCCGGGCGCGAGCGATTCGGATCGCTGCTCCAGGACCTTCAGGCGCCGGAACTGCTCGTCATCGCGCTGCTGATGCACGACGTCGGGAAATGGCGCGAAGGGGACCACGCCGTCGAAAGCGTCCGCATGGCGCAGCCGGTGTTCGAGGCGCTCGATCTCGAGCCGGACGAGACCGAGCTGATCGCGTTCCTGATCGCGAACCATCTCCAGATGTCGCAGGTTGCGTTCCGCCGCGACACCGAGGATCCGGAGATCGTCCGCCGATTCGCCTCGCTCGTCGGCGTCGAAGAGCGGCTCAAGATGCTCTGCCTGCTGACGCTCGCCGACATCGAAGCCGTCAGCCTCGACACGCTCACGCCCTGGAAAGAGGAGCTGCTCTGGCGCCTGTATGTCGACGCCTACAACCAGTTGACGCTCGGGTACGGCGACGATCTGATCGACCATGGTCAGCCAGGTCCGCCGGAGCTGTTCGCGCGCCGCCCGGCGGACATCGCCGAGGACGAGCTCGCCCGTTTTCTGGAAGGCTTCCCGCAACGGTATCTCCAGCTGTTCGGACGCGAGGCGATCTACCGGCACGTCCGCCTGTCGCGGGACATGCGCGTTGATGACCTGCACCTCGGGCTGCAGCAGAAGGGCGCCGTCTGGGAGCTCACCGTCGTCACGCGCGACAAGCCGCTCCTGTTCTCGAACATCTCCGGCGTCCTGTCGTCGTTCGGCATGGACATCCTCCGCGGGCACGCGATGACGACCCCGAGCGGACTCGTGCTCGACGTGTTCGAATTCACCGATGCGGAGCGGTTTCTCGAACTGAACGCGGACGCGCAGGACGCGGTCTTCATCGCGCTGAAGGACGTCGTGTCCGGCCGATCGACCGTGACGGAGCGGCTGCGGGGACGAGAGGGAAGCCTGTTCCATCGGCGCGCGCAGCGGTTCAGCCCCGTCGTCCACGCGGACAATCACGCGTCGCGGCGCTACACGATCGTCGAGATCGTGTCCGAAGACGCGCTCGGCCTCCTGTACCGAATCAGCCGGATGATCTCGCAGCACGAGTGCGAGGTCGACCTGGTGCTGATTTCCACCGAAGGCCACAAGGCGATCGACGTCTTTCACATCACCAAACACGGCGCGAAGCTCTCCGTCGACGAGGGCCAGGCGCTCGCGGCCGACCTGCAACGCATGCTGGAGGAATCATGAAGCTGATCAAGGCCATCGTTCGCCCGAACAAGGTCGACGAGGTCAAGGACGCGCTCGAACGCCTGAGCATTTCCGGGATGACGGTGAGCGAAGTGCGCGGGCATGGGAAGCAGAAGGGGCACACGGCCGTCTATCGCGGCAAGGAATACAACGTGAGCCTGCTGCCGAAGATGGAGATCGAGCTCGTCGTCGAGGACAGCATCGTCGAGGACGCGATCAAGGCGATCGTGCAGGCGGCAAGGACCGGTGAGATCGGCGACGGCCGCGTGTTCGTGCTCCCGGTGGAGCAGACCTACCGCATCAGGACGGGCGAACAGGGGCTCTAGCGGCGCAACGAAGTTGCTACGAGACAAGCGTGTCCGCGTCTTCCGCGTCGTCCGCGGCATCCATCTCACTTACTTATGGTAGCGATGTGATCATTCTATTTCCCTTCTGAGCCCGCGCCTGCGATAACTGCCGCAGCAGCGCAGGGCTCATCATGTCGACCACAGAACCCCCTCAGGCCACGGGCCTTTACGATCCCACCCACGAGCACGACGCCTGCGGCGTCGGCTTCGTCGTGGACATCAAGGGACGCCGCTCGCACGACATCATCGACAAAGGGCTGCAGGTCCTCATCAACCTGCTGCATCGCGGCGCGTGCGGCTGCGAAGCGAACACCGGCGACGGTGCCGGCATCCTCATTCAGATGCCGGACCGGTTCCTGCGCAAAGTCACGGCGCCGCTCGGGATCGATCTGCCGCTGACGGGCCAGTACGGCGCGGGGCTGGTGTTCCTCCCGCGCGACGTCCGCCAGCGCGACCAGGTGCGACGCGCGTTCGATCGCATCGTGATCGAAGAAGGGCAGGAGCCGCTCGGCTGGCGTCCGGTTCCAGTCGACGACTCCCGCCTCGGCGCCACGGCCGTTCA
>JAICSD010000007.1 GCA_025937075.1 Vicinamibacteria bacterium
GCGCTTCGTCGACGGCGGCGTCCGGCCGCGAGTGTCCCTCGATCGTGAATGTGCGGGACGGCAGGCCATGGATGTCCAGCGGAACCGACACGGCAAGCGCGGCGGCACCGATCGATGGAACCGTGCGCAGCCGATCGAGCAGCCGTGCGGCGAACGCTCGAGCAGCCACGGCGTCGACGTCGCGATCGGCCAGATCGTACCCGGCCAGGAGGACGCCGTCGCGCCGGAAGCCGGGATCCGCATCGCGTGCCTGCATGAAGCCGCGGAGAAACAGACCCGCGGCGATAAGAACCGTGATGGCGAGCGCGGACTGGACGCCCATCAGAGCGCTCCGCAGCCTTCCGCTTCCGCTCGCGCGAACGCCTCCGCGGAGTGCCGCCGCGGCATCCAGACGCGCGAGGTGCAGGGCGGGCGCAAATCCCGAGATCACCCCGCAGGCGAGGCCGAGGCATGTGGCAACCAGCGCGGTGAGCCCATCCACGTTCGTCTCGAACGTGATCGGCAACCCGCGGACGCGCAGCGGAGGCAGCGCCTCGAGCGCATGTGTTCCCCACACAGCCAGCGCAAAGCCGATCGCAGCGCCGATGAGGGAGAGCACGATCGTTTCCGTCAGGAGCTCGCAGAACAGGCGCACCGGTCCCGCACCCATGGCGAGTCTGACGCCGCCTTCGCGCGTTCTCGCGCTCACTCGCGCCAGGACGAGGTTCGCGGTGTTGCCGCAGACCGCCGCGAGCAGCAGGAGCATGATCGTTTGCAGGATCCCGAGCGCGGCCGCGAGGAAGCGCTGCGGCCCGCGCGGCGCCTGCCAGAAGTGCAGCGCCTCGGCGCGCACGTTCGCGCTCGTCGCGGGATAGTCGTGGGCGAGCTGTCCCATGACCGCGTCCAGCTCCGCCTGCGCGGCAGACTGCGAGACATGTGGGGCCGGCATGCCCATCACCGTGTAGCCGCGCACCGAGCGGTCGTCCAGCTCGCGCGATCCGTTCGCGACGAGGGGCGCGAGCGTGGCGGGCATGTACAGATCGAACGTGAGCCTTGGAACCGTGCCGTGAAAGCCGCGCGGCGCCACGCCGATGATGGCGATTTCGCGGCCGTTGATCCTCAGGGATCGCCCGAGGGCATCAGGGCTGCCCTGGAAGCGCGTCTGCCAGAACTCATGGGAGATGACGACGAAGGGCGGACCGCCGGGTTGGGCCACATCGTCGATCGTGAGCAGCCGTCCGAGCGCGGGCCGCAGGCCAAGGGCGGAAAAGTAATTGCCGGAGACCAGCAGACCATACGCGCGCTCGACGCGTCCGGATTCGCCCAGGTAGAGTGGCACCATCCGGAACGCGAGCACGTCGCGGAACGCCCGCAGGCGCTCGCTCAGATCCTGAAACTCGCGCCACGACGCCCCTGTGTACGATCCGGTGTCCGTACGCGGTTCGATCCAGTACAGCGATGACGAACCGCTGACGCCCGCAATCGGCCGAAGCACCGCAGCTTCGATCCAGGAGAACACGACCGCGTTCGCGCCGATCCCGATGGCCAGCGAGGCAACGATGACCGTCGCGAGCAGCGGTGTTCGCCGGATGGTTCGGAGGGCGTGACGCAGAATCCGCATGCGAGCCACCGATCCGTCAGTGCCCGTGGATCGATGCCAGCATGTGGTGCAGATCGCCGCCGACCATTCGGTGTGCCAGCGCGGCGATTACCAGAAATGCCGCCGCCATGACCAGGTACATCAGTCTTCGTCTGCGCACGATCTCCTCCCTCGAAGGCCCTCCAAACGACAGCCTTCAGCAAGGGGTGCAGCATACGGCGTGGCGGCTGAATGGCGGCTGAACGCGCCGTTCAGGTTCCGTTCAGGTTCGACTGCGCTATAAAGGCGCGATGCGCGTGCTGGTTGTCGAGGACGAGGCGCGGCTCTCGCGGCAGCTCGCAGCCGCCTTGCACGAGGCCGGCTATCTGGTCGACACCGCCGCCGACGGAGAACGCGCGGATTTCCTCGGCCACACCGAACAGTACGACGCCATCGTCCTCGACCTGGGGCTGCCGAGAGTGGATGGGCTGACGGTGCTTCGCCGGTGGAGGGATTCCGGCCTGGCGACGCCCGTGCTCGTGCTCACTGCGCGGGGAAGCTGGCACGAGAAGGTGCAGGGCATCGACAGCGGCGCCGACGACTACGTCTCGAAGCCGTTCCGCATCGAGGAAGTGCTCGCGCGGCTGCGCGCGCTGATTCGGCGTGCGTCCGGCCAGGTGACCTCCGAGCTGCGGTGCGGTGCACTGGTGCTCGATGTGCGGACGGCCAGGGTGAGCGTCAACGGCGCGCCCGTGAGACTGACGGCCCACGAGTTCCGCGTGCTCTCCTATCTGATGCACCACCGCGGGCGCCCCGTGCCGCAGCGGGAGCTCGTCGAGCACATCTACGCGCAGGATGCCGATCGCGATTCGAATACCGTCGAAGTGTTCATCGCCAGGTTGCGGCGAAAGCTTGGTGCTCCCTGCATCGAGACCGTGCGCGGAATGGGATACCGAATGACGGAGAACGCACCGCGATGAGGTCGATCCGGGCGCGCCTTCTGCTCGGGACCTTTCTTTGGACGATCGGGCTGCTCGCCATCTGGGCGCTCGTCCTCACGCTCAGTCCTCCACTCCGCACCTCGATCCTCGTCGTTCATCAGCACGTGCACATGCTCGGCATTCTGGCGGTTGGATCGGCGATCGCCGGCGTCATGATCTTCCGCCGGGTACTCGCTATCTTCACGGCGATGCGCGCGAGGCTCGGCGACGTGCGCTCGGGGCGATCGCCGCGCCTCGACGGCGCGTATCCCGCGGAACTGCAGCCGTTGGTCGACGACTTGAACGCGCTGCTCGCGCACAACGAGACCGTCGTTGCGCGCGCCATCGCGAAGGCCGGCGACCTCGCCCATGGCCTCAAGACGCCGCTCGCCGTCCTGTCGAACGAATCGCAGCGCCTGTCCGAAGACGACGAGCTCGCGCGGACGATGGCGCAGCAGGTCGCGCTCATGCAACGCCACGTCGAGTATCACCTCGCGCAGGCGCGCGCCGCCGCATCGGGAGCGTCGCTGTCCGGACGCTCGGGCATTGAGGAATCTGCTGAAGGCCTCGCCCGTACGCTCCGCCGGCTGCACGCCGATCGCGGCATCGCAATCGGGATCGAGGTCCCGGCGACGCTCGCGTTCAGGGGGCAGCGCGAGGATCTCGATGAGATGCTCGGCAACCTGCTCGACAACGCGTGTAAATGGGCGAGCTCGCGCGTCGACGTCCGCGCGGAGGCGCACGGGTCCTCTCTGATCATCACCGTTGACGACGATGGGCCGGGGATTCCGGAGGGGATGCGCGAGCAGGTGCTGCGCCGCGGTTTCAGGGCGGACGAGGCGGCGGCGGGATCGGGCCTCGGCCTGGCGATCGTGCGTGACCTCGCAGATCTCTACGGCGGCGGGATCGCGTTGGAGGATGCGCCAGCCGGTGGACTCAGGGCGCGTTTGTCGCTGCCGCTGGCCGCGCCTACCCCGCGAGCTGTAGAATCGGCGGCGCGGCGTCCGTCGACTGGCCGAGGAACCGCACGTGGCGGACGGCGCTGGTGACGACGAACACGCGGACGTTGTTGGTGCGCGGATCCGCCGGAAGCAGGAAGAAGCCCTGGCCCTCGGGCGAATAGCTGAGCGTCGTTCCCACGAGCACTTCCCCGTCGAAGAACGTCACCTCGATGCGGCGGCCGTGCCCGCCCTCTTCGAAGCGCTTCTCCTCGACGTACTCTGCGTCGCCGCGGAAGTCGCGGACGAAGAACACCGCCTTCAGGCCTGCGATCGGCACCTGAATGCCCTCGTGCGCCGGCGCGTTGATCGATGGCCAGATCGCGAACTGCGCTCGAGTGGGATGGAAATCGTGGGTGAACCCCTTGAGCAGGCGGCCGTCCTTGTAGCGAACCACGATCTTCTGCCAGGGCGCGGCGCCGGATGCCTCGCCATCCGGCCGTCGAAGACCAGCGGCATCCAGCAGCGAGCAGAGATGCACGGCCGCGTTCAGCAGCTGATGATCGGCCGGCGCCAGTTGCGCGCCGGGGTCGACGCGCACGTTCAGTGCAAACGCCAGATCGGTGGCGTAATCGGGTCGGAAGACGAGCGTACTGTCATCGCCATCGCGTGGCTGGAGCGCGACATCCGCCAGACAGATCTGCGCGTGCGGGATCGCTGTACACAAGCGCGATTCGATCGCCGCCAGCACCGCTAAGGGATCGTCGCGGCGCTCGAGCGCAGTCGAAATCTCAGGGAAAAGATCGGCGAGGGCACGCGCGACCGGATCGCCTGCAAGCGCTTCGGCGCGCGATCGCAGCGTGCGCAGCACCTGAAGTACCTCCGTCGTCTGGAGGCTCCTTGGCGTCCGCGACTCCCGATACCTCTCGACGAGCAGCTTCAGGGATGCGTCGAGACCAACGAAGCGTCGCATGACCGACTGCGAGTCTACCGGCCGCGCGGGATACAAGCCCGGCAGCTCTAGCAACTGTGTGAAGACGCCGGCGCCTCGGTACACGAGGCCGTTGGATCGGAGTGAAGTCACCTGGGAGCGCAGCACGCGCATGGTCACGAGCGTCGGCTCCTCGCCCGCCGGTGCAAGTTCCAGCATCAGAGTCGATCCTGGTTTGAGCGCGGCGGCCGTTTCGAGCAGCGCGCCTCCCGCCGACAGATCGACGAGCGACACCGACGGACCATGTTTCAGCCGAGACGCCCGCAGCCACCGCAGGTCCGCGGTCGGATGACGGACGTACGCTCGGCGATCGCGGCCCTCAGCGCGCCGTTCGGGCTTCGGAACCGCAACAGGAGGAACGTCCATGGCGTTGCCGTGTGCGCGCTATACGACGACCGCGGGGACTTCGAGCTCGCCGCGGCGGAACGCTTCCGTGAAGGCGTTCACCACCTGCGGATCGAAATCGGTGCCCGAGCCCTTGACGAGGATGTCCTTGGCTTCGTAAGGGGACATCGCCTTGCGATACGGACGATCGCTCGTGAGCGAATCGTAGACATCGGCGACGGTGAGGATGCGCGCCTCGAGCGGAATCGCGTCGCCGCTGTTGGGGTGGAAGCCGGTTCCGTCGAACTTGTCGTGGTGCGCCAGGACGATCGGGATGACGCGGCGCAGCGATCCGCCGACGGGCTCGAGCATCTTGACGCCCTTCGGGACGTGCTGCTGCATCTGTTCGTACTCCTCTTTCGTGAGGCGCGCCGCCTTGTAGAGGAGATCGCGGCTGACGTCCAGCTTGCCGATATCGTGCAGCAGCGCCGCCGCCCGAACGTCTTCGACGCGTTCGGGCGAGAGGCCGAGCGTCGAGGCGATCGTCGCGGCGTACACCGCCACGCGGTACGAATGATTCTCGGTATACGTGTCCTTCGCGATGAAGTGGCGCAGGATCAGGAGCACGCCATGATACGTTTCGCGCAGCTCGTCGACCTGCGCGGTCTTGTGCTCGTAGAGCGTGCCCATCGAGTAGCCGGTGACGATGAGGACGCCGCCCCAGACCGTGATATCCAGCCAGCGCGTCGAGGCGAAGGCAACCGCGCTGGCAGACGCCGCGAACAGCACGGGGTTGTACCACGTCATCAGCACGACGAGGAGAACGCTCCCGAGCGCCGTCAGCGTCGCGTGGCGGCGGCCGTAGTAGTACGCGGAGCCCAGCGTCGGCAGGGTGTAGAAGCTGAGCACCATGCGCTGCGCGTCCACGGCCAGATTCAGAATCAGGCAGATCGTGAACAGCGAGAGCAGGACCCAGAGTTCCTTGTTGACTTCTTCGACGCGGCCGATTGCAGCTTTCATGGATGTCAGGGGTCGGGAGCCATTGCTCGCAAGGCAAGAAGCAGGCCCACATCGTCGCGTGCGCCGTGAAAGCGCAAATCTCGCATGTTCATTGCCTTTTTTGTCATCCGCCCGCGTCGGCCGGGCAGCGGCGCGCACGGACGGATGCTCCATCCTGAAACACCGGGTGCGGACTTTGGCGTGAAAAGCGGCGCAACGCCGGGCGAATGCAGGCACTGCGGCGTGTGCCGTTCCGCGACAGGGCTGCGCGTACGGATAAGTCCGCGCGCTCCAGCGAATTGCAGCGTTGCGGCGCGGTCGCGGTGTCCCGTTTCGGACACGGTCGACGCCGCTGGTTATAATCGACGTTTCGCCGCATGAGTGATTCCGCCACTACCGCTCCTGATTCGCGCGGCAACGCCGCGTCGCAGGATTTCATCCGCACGCTGGTCGCCGATGAACTGCGCGCCGGCAGGGTGGAGCACGTCGCGACGCGGTTTCCGCCGGAGCCGAACGGGTACCTCCACATCGGCCATGCGAAATCGATCTGCCTGAATTTCGGCGTCGCGCGGGAGTTCGGCGGCACGTGCAACCTGCGATTCGACGACACCAATCCCACGAAGGAAGACGTCGAGTACGTGGAGTCCATCGAGGCGGACGTCAGCTGGCTGGGGTTCGACTGGCACGAGCTGCGCTTCGCATCCGACTACTTCGAGCAGTTGTACGAGTACGCGAGGGATCTGATCCGGCGCGGCCTGGCGTATGTCGACAGCCTGTCGGCGGACGAGCTGCGCGAGCTGCGCGGCACGCTGACGGAGCCGGGACGCGAGAGTCCGTACCGCAACCGATCGGTCGAAGAGAACCTCGACCTGTTCGCGCGCATGCGGAACGGCGAGTTCGAGGACGGCGCGCACGTGCTGCGCGCGAAGATCGACATGGGGTCCCCGAACATCAACATGCGCGACCCGGTGCTCTATCGCATCCGGCACGCACCTCATCACCGCACGGGCGACGCGTGGTGCATCTATCCGATGTACGATTTCGCGCACCCTCCCTCGGACGCGCTCGAGCACATCACGCACTCGCTCTGTACACTCGAATACGAGGACCACCGTCCGCTGTACGACTGGCTGATCGAGAACCTGCCGGTCCCCGCGCGGCCGCGCCAGATCGAGTTCGCGCGCCTGAACCTCACGTACACCGTGATGAGCAAGCGGCGGCTCCTCGAGCTCGTGCAGGAAGGGAAGGTGCGCGGGTGGGACGATCCGCGGATGCCGACGCTGGTCGGCATGCGCCGGCGCGGCTACACGGCGGAGGCGATCCGCGCGTTCTGCGACCGGATCGGCGTCGCCAAACGGGAGAACGTCGTCGACGTCGCGCTGCTGGAGCATGCGGTCCGCGAGGATCTGAACCTGCACGCGCCGCGCGTCCTCGCCGTGCTCCGTCCGCTGCGCGTCGTCATCGAGAACTATCCGGAGGGCCAGTCCGAATACGTCGACGTCGTCAACAATCCGGAGGATCCGTCGGCGGGGACGCGGAAGGTGCCGTTTTCGCGCGAGCTGTACATCGAGCGCGATGACTTCATGGAGCAGCCGCCGAAGAAGTTCTTCCGGCTCGCGCCCGGGCGCGAAGTGCGGCTGCGTTGCGCGTACTTCCTCACGTGCACGAGCGTGGTCAAGGACCCGTCAACCCAAGAGGTCGTCGAGCTGCGCTGCACGTACGATCCGGCAACACGCGGCGGCGATGCGCCAGACGGGCGCCGGGTGAAGGCAACGCTCCACTGGGTGTCGGTGGCGCATGCGGTCGATACGGAGGTACGCCTGTACGATCGCCTCTTCAACGCGGAAGAGCCCGGCGCCGCGCACGACTATCGTGAGGACCTCAACCCTGCGTCACTTGAAGTGGTGACGAACTGCAAGCTGGAGCCGTCGGCCGCGGCGTTGCCGGCCGGCAGCCGCGTGCAGTTCGAGCGGATCGGGTACTTCTGCGCCGATCCTGATACGAGCCCCGTCGCCCCGGTCTTCAACCGGACAGTCGCGCTGAAGGACAGCTGGGCGAAGCTGCAGGACCGTTTCTAATCGCCCGCCAAGCTCACTTCGCTACGCTCGCTCTTCGCAGCTCGCTCCGCTCCGTTCGCCCTCACGCCCAGTCCGCACAACCGTCCTGCTCGCCCGCTAGCGCGCTGATCAGTGGGGAACCCACACCGCGAGGGAGCGCAGCGACCGAGCCACGCGAACGGAGGAGCCGACGACGAAGCGGCGCGCGCGAGACCATACAAGGAGAGTCCGAGGGGCGAAGCCCCTCGGCTGACTAATCGAACTCCCCGGCCCGCACGCGCGTGACGAGCTCGTCCAGCGATCGGATGCGCGGACAATCCGCGTCTAGGCGCAGGTCGGCCTGATCGACCAGCACGGCGCGCAAGCCGGCGCTGCGCGCGCCAACCACGTCGATGTTGTAGAGATCCCCGACGTGGATTGTGGTGTCGCGCCGCGCGCCGCTGCGGTCGAGCGCGATCTCGAACAGCCGTGGATCGGGCTTTTCGACCCGCTCGTCGTACGAATCGAGGACGCAGTCGAGCAGCCCATCGAGCCCGATCCGTTGCATGTGCGCGCACAACGTCCCGTTCGCGTTCGACACCACCGTCAGCCGCAGACCCAGCGCGCGAAGATCGGAGAGCGCCGGTCGGACGCCGTCGGGCACGAACTCCCAGAGGTTGTTCGCGCGGTGATACGCGTGCAGCTCCGTCAGGGCCTCGCGCGTCGCCTCGCTCGGCGGGATGCCCGCCTTCTCGAGAATCAGATCGAAGAACAGCCAGCCGCGGCTGGCGTCCGTCGTCGCGCCAATGACGTGCCGATCGTCGAGAATGCGCCGCGCGAAGGGCTCCGCACGTGCGAGCGCCTCGGCTGACACGTCGATGCCATATCGCGCGAGCGTCGCGCTGATGCGCTGCCAGTTCGGGAAGAGGAGGACCCCGCCGGCGTCCAGGAAAATGGTTTCGAGCGCCACCCGTTCATTCTACTGATCGGTCAGCGCGATCAACGGGTCGATGCGCGCGGCGCGGCGCGCGGGAACCGCGCAAGCCGTCAGCGCGACGACGGCGAGCAGCGCGGCGACGGAGGCGAGCACCGCGGGATCCATCGGCCGCACTCCGAAGAGCTGCGCTTCCATCGCTCGCCTGATCGCGATGGCGCCGATGAAGCCGGCGGCGAGGCCTGTCCCCAGCAGCAGAAGGCCTTCGCGGACGACGAGGCTGAAGATCCGGCTCGTATCGCTGCCGAGCGCGAGACGGATACCGAGCTCGCGGCGGCGCTGCGAGACCTGATACGCGAGCACGCCGTAGATGCCGACGGCAGCCAGGAACAGCGCGATCGCCCCGAACAGCACGGCCAGGAGCATCGGCGTTCGCCGGCTCATGAGCGACTGATCGATCCGCACGTTCATCGGCCGGATGTTGTAGAGCGGCAGCTCCGGATCGATCGCGGCCACTTCGCGGCGCAGCGACGTTCCCAATGCCGCGGGGTCGCCGGACCTGGCACGCACGACCACGGTGAGCGACCGCGGGACGTTCTGCTCGGCGGGGTAGTAGTAGGTGCCGATCGGCTCCTTCTCGGTGAGACCTGTCGTCCGGATATTGCCGACAACCCCCACCACCGTCAGGAAGCGGACCTTGTCGCCGGGACCTTTGGTCAGATCGTCGGGCGTTTCCGGTTTCCACATGCGCTTGCCGATCGGATCGCGATTGCCCCAGAAGCGCTTCGCGAGCCGTTCATCGATGACGAGCACGCGAGGAGCGGATGCCGTATCGCTGGCACTGATGAGACGGCCGCGTTCGAGCGGGATCCCCATGGCTTCGAAATATCCTGCCGTCACACTCACGTTGTATGGAGAGACGAGCGATTCCCCAGGCGACATGACGTAGCCCTCGGCGAGGATCACGCTGTCGCTGTAGTTGCCGCTGAACGGCAGATGATTCGTGACGCCGGCCGCTTCGACGCCCGGCAGCGCACGGACGCGCTCGAGCAGACGGTTTGAAAACGCGATCAGATCTGCGTCCTTCGAATACCGCGATGCCGGAGGGTTCACGCTGGCGGTCAGGACGCGATCGGCATCGAACCCGGGCTTGACCGCGAGGACCTGCTGGAAGCTCGCGAGCAGCAGTCCCGCGCCGATGAGGAGCATGAACGCGAACGCCACTTGCGCGGCGACGAGCGTGCGCCGCACCATGCGCGCGCCGCGGCTCGCCGTCCCGCTTCGTCCCTCTTCGCGAAACGCCTGGCCCAGATTCATGTGACGGAGGCTGACGACCGGAATGATGCCAATCAGCAGCGCGACGCCCAGCGCCAGCATGAACGTGAAGGCGACGACCGGCGTGCTCATCGTGACGGCGGTCCCCTGAGGCGTCTGGTCAACGTTGAAGACGGTCAGCAGGCGCAGACCCGCGCGTCCCAGCAGCAGACCGATGATGCCGCCCAGCAGCGCCAGCAGCACCGTTTCGGTCAGCAATTGCCGCGCGAGCCGTCCGATGCCGGCGCCGAGCGCGTGCCGCGTCGCGAGCTCCTTCATGCGTGCGCTCGAGCGGACCATCATCAGGTTCGTGATGTTGACGGCGCCGATGAGCAGCACGAAGAGGACGCCGCCCCAGAGCAGGTAGAGCGTGCTTCGCACATCCTGCACGAGGTAAGCCTGGAGCGGGAGGACGACCGTGTGGAAGCCCGCGTTGATGAGGATCTGCTTCAACTGCGGGAACCGATCCAGATTGCGCGCGTTCAGGGCGTCGATCTGCTGCCGCGCCTGCTCGATCGACGCGCCGGTCTTCAGCCGCGCGATCATCGTCCAGTTGTTGCTGTGGCGCGAGTCGTCGGACTTTTCTTCGGCCGTGAACGCCACCGGCAGCCAGAGCTTCACGTCGGGATCGATGAAGCTGAAGCCCTGCGGCAGCACGCCGATGATCGCATATTGCTCGCCGTTGATGCGCAGATCGCGCGACAGCGCATCGTCACTGCCGCCGAACAGCTGCTGCCATAGTGCGTAGGTGAGGATGACCTTGCGCGTCTTCCCCAGCTCGCCATCGTCTTCCGAGAAGAGCCGTCCGCGCAGCGGTCGCACCTGAAGGAGACGCAGGAGCGACGGCGTTCCCAATATCGACGTGATCCGCTGCGGGTCGCCGTTCTGCCCGAGCGTGACGCCGCGCGTGTTGTAGAGCGCCTGCTCCTGAAAGACGTCGGTTTCTCGCAGCCGATCGTAGTAGTCGGGCACGCCTGTCGATCCGCCCACCACGCCCGCGCCCGGATACGCGTTGTACATGTAGACGAGCTGCTCCGCGTGAGGGACGGGCAGCGGCTGCAGCAGCACGGCGTTGACGATTGCGAAGATCACCGCGTTCGCCGCGATGCAGATGGCAAGCGTCAGGACGGCGGTGGTCGTGAATCCGCGGTCCTTGAGCAGGAGTCTGAGGCCGAATTGCACGTCGTGCCGGAGCCGTTCCATGCTGATCACCTCGATCTCTCGTCATTACGGAGGAGGGGTTCGCGCGGTTCGCTGACATCGAACCCGTGAACCCGACCCCTCCTCCGTCAGTACAATCAGTCAACGTGAAAATCGCCACCTGGAACGTGAACGGCATCCGGGCCCGGAGCGCGCAGGTCCAGGAATGGATCGAGCGCGAACGCCCCGACATCGTCTGCCTCCAGGAGATCAAGGCGACGCTCGATCAGCTCCCCGTCTGGCTGTGCGACATGGAGGGCTACTGGTGCTACTGGCACGGAGGCAAGGGCTACTCCGGCGTGGGCCTGCACGTCAGCCGCGATTTCTCGCCCGAGCGTCCCGCCTTCATGCACCCGGCATTCGACTACGAGAACCGGATCGTCACGGCCGAGATCGCGGGCGTGACGTTCGCGTCGGTGTACGTGCCGAACGGCGGCAAGGATTTTCCCGCGAAGATGCAGTTCGTGCAGGCGCTCGACGAATGGCTCACCGCGCTCGATGCCGCGGGCTCGTCGCTCGTTCTCTGCGGAGACCTCAACATCGCGCGTGCCGACATCGACGTGCACCCGAAGGAGCGCAAGCCGAAGGCGATCGGGCAGCTGCCCGAAGAGCGGGCGCTGTTCGAGCGGATGCTGACGCACGGGGTCGTCGACACCTCGCGCGCGCTGGAGCCCGAGAACGATCAGATGTTCACGTGGTGGGCCCCGTGGCGCAACATGCGGCAGCGGAACATCGGCTGGCGGCTCGATTACGTGCTCGCGAGCACGCCGGTCTTCGCCAGGGTCCAGAGCTGTGTGATTCAGCGCGACGTCGGTACGAGCGATCACGCCCCTGTCGTCGCGACGTTCGCGTGAGCGGGTGCGGGGCGCGGAGAGTGCGGATTACCGCGGTTCCGCCCAGATCTGCGCGAGGTGTACGATCACCTCCACCGCCTTTTCCAGGTCCTGCCGCGACGTCCATTCCAGGCGTGAATGAAAATTGTGCTCGCCGGTGAACAGGTTTGGTGTCGGCAGTCCCATGAAGGACAGACGCGATCCATCGGTGCCGCCGCGGATCGGCTTCTCGATCGGCGTCAGGCCTGCGCGGCGGATCGCCTCGCGTGCGCGTTCGACGATCTCGGGATGCCGATCCAGCGCCTCGCGCATGTTGCGATACGAGGTCTGCACGTCGATCTCCAGCCGGGTGCCCGTCTCCTCCGCCACCTGACGCGCGGTCCGTTCGACGAGCGCCTCGCGTTCGGCCAGCTTGGCGGTGTCGAAGTCGCGAATCAGGACCTTGACGCTCGTGCGATCGACCGACGGTTCCATCTGATACGGGTGCACGTAGCCCTCATACCCCGCCGTGGTCTCGGGCGAGCCATCGGGCGGCAGGCGATCGATGAAGCGCGCCGCGGCTTTGATCGCGTTCACCATCTTTCCTTTGGCGTACCCGGGATGCGTGTTGAAGCCAACGAACGTCAGGCGCATCGCGTCGGCGGAAAAGCTCTCATGCTCGATCTCGCCCCGGCATCCGCCGTCGAGCGTGTACGCGCACAGCGCGCCGAAGCGGGCGACATCGAAGCGATCGGGTCCGCGTCCGATTTCCTCGTCGGGGGTGAAGCCGATCCGAATCCGCCCATGCGGAATTTCCTGATGCGCCAACAGGCGCTCAGCTGCGGCCATGATCGCGGCAACGCCGGCTTTGTCGTCCGCGCCAAGCAGCGTCGTGCCCGAGGCGGTGACGATGTCGTGGCCGATCTGCGCGGCGAGCTCCGGGTCGTCGCCAGCGCGCAGCACCGCGGACGGATCGTCGGGCAGGACGATGTCGCGGCCGTCCCACGCGGCGTGCACGATCGGAACGACACCGGTTCCGCTCATCTCCGGGGATGTATCGACGTGCGCGAGGAAGCCGATGGTGGGGCAGTTCGCCGCGGTCGCGGGAATCGTGGCGAAGAGATACCCGTTGTCATCCGGGACGGCATCCATCACGCCCATCGCCGTGAGCTCCTCAGCGAGCAGCCGTATCAGTACCATCTGCCCTGGCGACGAAGGGCACGACGCGACGCTCTCGTCCGCGCGTGTATCGATGCGGACGTAACGCAGGAAGCGATCCAGAACAGACAATCCTCAATCCCTAATCGCTAATCGCTAATCCCTAATCCCAATCCCGGATCCCGAATCCCGGATCCCGGGCCCCGGATCGCGGACCGGCGACAGCAGCGTCGCGAGGCGCTGTGAATCCGCGAGGTGCACAATCAGCCGATCGCTGCGGCGCACCGCTTCGACGAATCCGCGCTCGTCTGAGGCGCCGCCATCGCGCGACAGCTCCACGTGCAGCACGCTCAGACACGCGCGCAGGTAGCGGACGACCGCGCCGAGGCTATTCGATTGATAGGCGATCCAGGTGCCAAACAGGCGCGCAGCGAGCCAGCGCTTGACAGCGGAGGCGTACGGCATCGCGTCGGCGTCGAACGCGCCCGAGGGAAGATCGGTGACTGCCGCTCCGCGCCGGAGACTTTCCGGCACCGCGTCGATGACGAGCGCGGCAAACGAGCTTCCAAACGCTCGAGCCGCGGCAGAAACTGCCGCCGCACTGTCAAAGGATCGATTGACAGCCTCCAAGAGCGGGATCGTTCCCGGCGTCCACGCCATGAGCGTCGCCGTAGCCGAGTCGATCGCGTCGACCGCCTGAGCGGGCGTCCGGTTGGGGCCGGCGAGTAGCGCGATCGCGCGCTCTTCCCAGAGCCCGTAGCTCGCGTGATCCATCAGCACGTCAGGACGCAGGAGCGGCGGCCAGGCATCGGACGCGTCAAGTCCTTCGAGCGCGCCTGAGGGAATCATGCTCGCGGGTGCCTCGACGACCGCCGGAACGTCGTGGGCGTCGAGCAGCATCGCCGCCGCCGTCGGGCAATAGTGCGACAGCGTCACGAACGTGCCGCGCGCATCCTTCAGGACCACGCGTGGGAACATCCGACACGTCGCCGGCAGCGACCGCTCGCCGCCAGCGCGGTGAATGCCGCACAATCGCCGCCCAGGTTCGAAGAATATGCAACCGCCGTCCGCGGCTCTTCTGGCAAATGCTGCCACCTCGTCTCCACCGGTCCGACCGAAGGTCAGCGCGTTCACGAGGTGCAGCGATTCCACGCGAGCGGCTTCCTCGGACGTGAACGGAATCGCCCACCCGGCCCGGCAACACGCGCCGGAGTGCCGGCACGCGTACGCGGCGTGGAAGTTCAGACAGAACACCATCTTTGCCGATCATAGAGGAGGTTGGAGGTTGGGAGTTGGCACCTTCCGGATTTGTTACCGCGATTACAACTCTGCAAAGCCGATCGGCCCTCTCCTCTTTGATCTCCGCCCGAAAGGTTTCGCGCGGTGCGGGCGCAGGAATTGCTCCGCCCGAAGCGCCGCCATGTCGGACAGGGATACCTTCGGCCCCCGCCTGCGGAGCGAGCGCGAGCGGCGCGGCATCTCACTCGATACCATCGGAGTCGTTACGAACGTGAGCGTGGAGCTCTGGCAGGGGCTCGAGCGCAACGACTTCTCGCGCTGGCCGACGGGGATCTTCGCGCGGGCCTTCGTGCGCGATTATGCGAAAGCCGTGGGCCTGGATGCCGACGAGGTGGTCGACGAATTCTGCCGCCTCTTCCCGATCGGCGACCGCCGTGCCGCGCGCGTGATCCGCGCGCAGGCGGAGCTGATAGGCCACACGCCGGGCTACCGCGACGAATCGAAGATGATCCCTGGCGGCGTGGATCGACGCGCAGCGGCGCGTGAGGCGAGCATGGAGGCGCAGGCCCGGCGGATGCGGCTGGCGCCCCGCAGCGTCGCCGCCGCCATCGACACGGTCGCAATTCTCAGCACGGGCGCGGTCGCCGCGCACCTGACCGCTCTGCCGCTCTGGCCGGTCGTCGGCGTGACCGCACTCATCTACTACGCGGTTTCGACGGTCGTTGCGGGTACTTCTCCAGGTAGCCGCCTCACCGATCTGCTGCGGCAGCGTGTCCCCGCGCTGTTCGCGGTGCAGGATCGCCGCGCCCACGCATAGCCTCGCCCATCGCCGTCGCGCCTTCCACTGCGCTGCGGTGTCCAATCGGGTGTGGCTCTCCTCGAGGCCTCCTATGCTTCGCGCGTTCCGCCTGTTCTCCGTCTTCTTGCTGTTCGCCGCTTCAGCCGCGGCCCAAACCGTTCCGCTCCGCATCGTCAGCGCCGGGCCCACCGGCGAAGTGGCGTCCATCGAAGAAGCTAACGAGATCCGCGTCGTCTTTTCGGATTCGATGGTCGCTTTGGGACGCGTGCCGGCGACGCTGCGGGCGCCGTTCTTTCACATCACGCCCGCGGTTGCCGGCACGTTCCGCTGGTCCGGTGCCTCCGTGCTCGTCTTCACGCCGGCGCGGCGCCTGCCCCTGGCCACGCGATACGAAGTCGCCATCGACGCATCCGCCAGATCACTCGGCGGCCGCCAGCTTTCGCAGCCGTACGAATTCACGTTTACGACGCCAACCGTCCGCTTGCTGGAGACGCGGTGGTATCGGCCGGGCGATCGCTACGATGCCGCGCCCATCGTGCTCCTCCGCTTCAATCAGCCCGTGCGGCCGCAGGACGTTGCGCCGCACGTCGTGCCTCGGTTCCAGAGCCACTCGTTCACGGCGCCTTCCTACGACGATCGGGCGCAGGCGCGGCTGCGCGCGATCGATCCCGGCGCATTGACGGCCTTCGAGCGGAAGACGGCGGCGGCGCGGGAGGCATCGACCGCGTCGGGATCGGTTGCGTTCCGGTTGACCGAGAACTGGGACAAGAAGAGGTTTCCGCCCGCGCGCGACCTCGTTGCGCTCGAGATCACGACGCCGGTTCCTCCAGAGAGCTGGGTACAACTCGAACTGGACGGACAGACGCCCTCGCCCGCGGGTCCCGCCCTGTCGGGAAACCGCCAGGACTACACAATCCAGTTCGAAAGGGCGTTCTTCATCGACGGCTTCTACTGCAGACGTCAGTGCGACCCCGAGGGGTCGAATCCCATTCAGTTCCGGATCCCGGTGAAGACCGAGGCGTTTGCCGCAGCCGTATCCGCGGTGGATGTCACGGATCCGCATCAGGAGCGGACGACGCCAAAGGCCGCGCCGAAGAAGCGCACCTGGCAGAGTGACGAATCGATGGCGCTCACGCTCGAGGACGCTGGCCTCGGTCCACAACCCCCGGCGACGATGTGGACGGCGAGCGTTTCAGCAGACCTGCGCGCAGCCGATGGGCAGACGCTCGGGTATACGTGGGCGGGCTTCGTCGAGAACTGGCATCAGCGCGCGTTCACGAGCTTCGGCGACGGTCACGGGGTATGGGAGACGGGCGGCGGATCGCTGCTGCCCTTCTATGCGCGCAACTTCGTGGGCGTCCGTCAATGGGCCGCTCCAGTCGATCCCTCGCAGCTGATGGCAACCGTCGTGAAGCTCCGCGGCGAAGAGTTTCACCTCGCGCCATCCACCCCCGCCGTCGATCGCAAGCTGACCGTCGTGCCCGATTCGATCCAGTCGCACGGTCTCGATCTATTCAAAGCGCTGAAACCGACCGGCAACGGGCTCGTATGGGCGGCTGTCGAGGAAGGCACGCCCATCGAGCGCGCGCACGTCTGGCGCGACAAGCGCGAACCGCTCGTCCGGGCGAGCCTGGTGCAGGTGACGAACCTCGGGATCAGCGTCAAGGACAGCCCGCTCAACACGTTGATCTTCGTGACGCGGCTCGATGACGCCGCGCCTGTCGCCGGAGCGCCTGTCGCCATCCTGAAAACGGACGGCAGCACGCTCTGGCGCGGCACGACCGGGAACGACGGCGTGGCGATGGCACCGGAGACGCGGCTGCGCGATCCACGCCGCTGGGGCGAGTTCGCATTTCTCATCACCGCCGAAAAGGACGGCGACGTCGCATACGCCGCGAGCGACTGGAACGAAGGGCTGCAGCCGTGGGAATTCGGCATGCCGTTCAGCCTCGACGAATCGGTGCCGCTGCTGCGCGGGACGGTGTTCAGCGATCGCGGCGTCTACCGCCTCGGCGAGGACGTGCAGTTCAAGGCGATGCTCAGATCGAACACACCGACAGGTGTGAAGCTGCTGCCGCAGGGCACGGAGGTGTTCGTGACGACCCGCGACAGCAGAAATCGCGTCGTCGACGAGCGCGTCATCAAGCTGAATTCCTGGAGCACCGCCGAGTGGAAGCTGACGTTGCCGGCGGAAGGATCGCTTGGCAACTACATGGTTCGCGCCGTGCTGCAGAGCGACCGCCCGGCGCCGGGAGCGCAGCCGGGGGCCAGGCCGCAGCCGGTGGAAGAGGAAGGCGCGGAAGAACCGGAAGATGGTGTCCCGTGGTACAGAGCGGTCCGGGGCGCCTTTCTGGTCGCGGCGTATCGCCGGCCGGACTTCCGCGTCGATGTCTCACTGACAGCCGGGAACGCGATTGCTGGCGAATCGTTGAATGGCGTCGTCCGCGCGCGATACCTGTTCGGCGCGGCCATGCAAAAGCGGCCGGTCCAATGGACGTTCACGCGCACGCCACGCTTCGTCATTCCGGCGAGCATTTCCGCCAAGTTCCCGCAGGACCGCTGGTCGTTCGCCGGCTGGTCGGCGGATGAGAATCGCGCGAAGCCCGATGTCGCGGCGGATGCCGCGCAACTGAGCGTGAAGGGCGAGCTGCCGCTGAATCTTGCGACGGACGCGAAAGCGGGCACGCCGTACGCGTACACGCTCGAGGCAGACGTCGAGGACGTCTCGCGCCAGCACATTGCGAACCGCGCGACGCTGGTCGTGCAGCCCGCGCCGTGGTACATCGGCATCAAGCGGCTCCCGTACTTCATCGAGCAGAAAACGGGTCTCTCGACGGCGATCGTCGCCGTGGGTCTGGATGGGGCGGTTGTCCCTGGCGTGACAATCGACGTGACGCTGAAGCAGGTCCAGTGGATTGGCGTGCGACGCGCTGAAGGCAATGGCTTCTACACCTGGGAAACCGAGCGCAAGGAAGTTCCGTCGGGCGAGTGGCACCTGACGAGCGCTGCCGACCCGGTGCCGTTCAACGTGCCGCTCTCCTCGGGCGGGTACTTCGTGCTGACGGCGCGCGCAAACGCGGATGCCGGCCGGTTCACGACCACCACGACGTCGTTCTTCGTGCTCGGCGATGGCTACACCGCGTGGGAGCGGTACGACCACAACCGAATCGATCTCGTTGCCGAGCACAGCACGTACAAGCCGGGTGAAAACGCGCGGATCATGATCCAGTCGCCGTGGGAGACCGCGACGGCGCTGTTGACGACGGAGCGCGAAGGGATCCGGTCGTACCGGCAGTTCGCGCTCACATCCACGCAGCAATCGATCGAGATTCCGCTCACGGAGGCGGACATTCCGAACCTGTTCGTGTCCGTGCTCCTCGTCAAGGGGCGATCGATCGCCGACGCGTCGCGTCAGGCTGACGATCCGGCTGATTCGGGCAGGCCGTCGTTTCGGCTCGGATACGTGCAGCTGCACGTCGAGGATGCGTCGAAGCGGCTGACGGTGTCCGTGGCAGCCAACCGGCAGGAATATCGTCCCGCCAACACCGCGGCGGTCGACATCGACGTAAAGGATGCGAACGGACGCCCGTCCGTGAGCGAGGTGACGCTCTGGGCGGTCGACTACGGCGTCCTCTCCCTCACGTCGTATCGCACGCCCGACGTGCTCGAGTCCGTATACGTATCGAAGGCGCTCGCCATCATGAACGAGGACAGCCGGCAGCGCATCGTGTCTCGCCGGGTGCTCTCGCCCAAGGGCGCGAGCGATGGCGGAGGCGGAGGCGACGCCGGAGGCCCGGGATCCGTGAGGCGCGACTTCCGTACGCTGGCGTTCTGGCTCGGATCCGTCGCCACGGATGGCAGCGGCCACGCGCGCGTGGACGTGAAGCTTCCCGAATCGCTCACGACGTACCGGATCATGGCGGTCGCCGGAGACCGCGCCTCGCGCTTCGGATCGGCGGACAGCGAGATCAGGATCAACAAGCCTGTCACGATGAAGGCGGCGTTCCCGCGCTTCCTGGCGGTTGGCGACAAGGCCACGTTCGGTGCCGTCGTCACGAGCCAGTTGAAGGCGGGCGGAACCGCTACGGTGACCATCGAGAGCCTCGATCCGGATGTTGTGTCGTTCGCGGAGGAATCCTCGAAGCAAGTGGAGGTGGCTTCCGGCGGATCCACAGAGGTGCGATTCGATGCGATGGGCCGCAGGATCGGCCGCGCCCGCGTCCGCATGACGGTGACGATCGGCAGCGAGACGGACGCCTTCGAAGACGCCGTTCCCGTCGAGGTACTCGTCTCGCCCGAGACCGTTTCGGCCATCGGCGAAACGGACGCAGAGAAGATCGAGCGAGTCAGTGTTCCCGACGGTGTCGTCCCGGGATTCGGCGGGTTGCGCGTCGATCTGTCGTCGACCGCGCTCGTCGGTCTGGGCGACGGGGCGCGCTACCTCGTGGAGTATCCGTACGGCTGCGCAGAGCAGCGCGGGTCCCGTGCGCTGGCGCTGCTGCTCGCCGCGGACCTGGGCGCCGCCTTTTCGCTGCCCGGCATCGAGCCCTCGAAGCTACGGCCGACCGTCCAGTCCACGCTGAAGGAACTGGAGCGTTATCAGTGTGAGAACGGAGGGTTCGCGTACTGGCCGGGCGAGTGCTGGAGCACCTCGCCCTATCTCACGGCGTACCTGCTGCACGTCTTTCAGGTGGCCGCCGACCTGCAATACGACGTCAATCGATCGATGCGCGAACGGGCGTACACCTACCTGCAGCAGAAGCTCGCGGAGCCTCCGCCGACGAACGAGAGCTGGTGGCCGTCGTACACCGCCTGGCAGGCGTTCGCAGTGAAGGTCCTCGCGGAGGGCGGCCGGAGTCAGGATTCGAACGTCACGCGGCTCTATGGCTACCGCGAGCGAATGCCGGTGTTCGCGCTGGCGTATCTCAGCGACGCGATGATCGCGAGAGGTGAGCGTTCGGGCCCGCGGTTCGAAGACATTCAACGTCGAATCGGGAACTCGATCCTGCCGGAAGGAGCGTCCGCGCACGTCGAAGAGCTGAGCGATCCCTACCTGCTCTGGTTCTGGAACTCGAACGTCCGGTCGACCGCGATCGTCTTGAACTCGATGCTGCGGGCGACGGCCCAGGACGCGCCGTATCGCCAGCTGGTCGCGTGGATGATGCGCTCGCGGAAGGACGGCCGCTGGGGCAACACGCAAGAGAACGCGCTGGCGCTCGAAGCTCTCGTCGCGTACTACCGCCGGTTCGAGGCCGAGCCGCCGGATTTCGCGGCGTCCGTGTCGCTTCAGCAGCAGCGCATCGCAGGCTCGGAGTTCCGCGGACGCACTACGGACGCCCGCACCACCGAGCTGCCGATGTCCGCGCTGCTGGCCTCCGGGCAGGCCGGTGCCGAGCAGCCGTTCACGTTCTCGAAGACCGGCCGAGGGACGCTCTTCTATGCTGCGCGCCTCCGCTACGCGGAAGACCGGGTGTTCCAGGAGGGACTGGACCGCGGCATTCGCGTGCAGCGCACCTACGCGCCCTACGTTGAAACGGGGTCGAAGCCTGCGTCCACGGCCTTCAAGGCGGGCGACCTCGTGCGAGTGACGCTGACGCTGGAACTCACGAAAGAGCGCCGGTGGGTGGCGCTCACGGATCCGCTGCCGGCCGGCTTCGAACCGGTCGAGTCATGGTTTGCGACGTCGGCGGCGGCGCTGGCGAAGCATCAGGACAACCAGGGAGACGTGTCGGACGACTGGTTCGCGTGGTGGCGGCGCGGCGGCTTCGACCACGTCGAGCGCTACGATGATCGCGTTCAGCTCTTCGCCACACGCTTGAGCGAAGGGCGCCACCAGTTCACCTACATCGTGCGCGCGACGACCGGCGGCGTGTTCCGGACCGCGCCCGCGCACGCCGAGGAGATGTACGAGCCCGAAGTCTTCGGGCGGACGGCGACGACGATCGTGAAGGTGAAGTAGACATGTGGGGCCTCGTAGCGCGCAACTTCAGTTGCGCGATCGGCCCGATCGCGGCGTCGATACTGGCCGCAGGCGTCTGGCTTCGCTGCGGACCGATTCCAGCCGATCTGCTTCGCGAACCGGACACGCCGTCGACCGTCGTCGTCGATCGGCAGGGACACGTTCTGTACGAAGCGCTCTCGAGCGAGGGATCGCGATCCGAACGGATCGACCAGGCGTCGCTGCCGCCCGTGCTCGTCGCGGCAACGCTCGCGGCGGAGGACCGCCGCTTCTTCCTTCATCCGGGCGTGGACCTCATCGCGTTGCTGCGCGCCGCACGCCACGACCTGATGGAGCGTCAAATCGTCGAAGGGGCCTCGACGATCACGCAACAGGTCGCGAAGCTGCTGATTCAGCGGCGCGACGGCGTTCGCCGCCGCGGCTTTGGCGCAAAGCTTCGGGAACTCGTCCTGGCCGTCAGGCTCGAGCATCGGTTCGACAAGCGCGAGTTGCTGGCGATGTACCTGAACCTCGCATCGTACGGCAGCCAGACGACAGGCGCCGCCCGCGCGAGCCGGCTGTACTTTGGCGTCGCTGCGGCGATGCTCACACCCGCGCAAGCGGCTTTCCTGGCAGGGCTCCCGCAGCGGCCCAGCGCGTTCAATCCGCGGCGAAGCCTCGAGGCCGCCGTAGCCCGGCAGCAGTACGTCCTTCGCCGGATGCACGCCGCTGGAACGCTCTCGGACGATGCGCTTTCGACCGCGCGTGCGGAGCGCATTTCACTGCAGCGCGCGGAGGCGCCGTTCCTCGCGCCGCACTTTGTCGAGATGGTGCTCGCGCAGGCGGGGTCGATGCGCCCGGCGCGCATCGAGACGACGATCGATCTCGAGCTGCAGCGCGAGATCGACGGTATCATCGAGAGCCAGCGCGGATCGCTCAGGCGCCACGGTGCCGCGAACGTCGCGGTCGTCGTACTGGACAATGCCAGCAGCGAATGGGTCGCGTGGGAAGGATCCGGCGACTACTCAGACCCCCTGCACGGGGGCGCGATCAACGGTCCGCTCGTCCCGAGGCAGCCGGGGTCGGCGCTCAAGCCGTTCACATACGCGCTTGCATTCGAGGAAGGACGATCGCCGGCAACGGTGCTGCCGGACATTCCCTCCACGTTTCCCACGGCGCAGCCCGGCATTCTGTATCGTCCCCGCAACTACGACGGCCGCTACCGTGGCCCGCTGCTCGCCAGGCGCGCCCTCGCGGGATCCGAGAACGTGCCCGCGGTGGCGCTCGCCTCGCAGGTTGGTGTTCCGTCGCTCGTGTGCTTCCTCACGCGCGCGGGTTTGACGACCTTCCAGAAGAACGCGGCGTATTACGGCCTTGGCGTGACGCTTGGAAACGCGGAGGTGCGGCTCGACGAGCTGGTCGCTGCGTACGCCGCGTTCGCGCGAGGAGGCATCTGGCGGCAGCCGTCAGCCGTCCGCGCCGACTCGAATCGCTCGCAGGAGCGCCGGCTGGTCAGCCCGCGGACGGCGTTCTGGATCACGGACATCCTCAGCGACGCCGATGCGCGCGCCTTCATCTTCGGGCGCGGCGGCGATCTCGAGTTTCCATTCCCCGTTGCCGTGAAGACGGGGACGTCGCAGGCGTATCACGACAACTGGACGATCGGGTACACGCGCGATGTCACGGTTGGCGTCTGGGTTGGCAACTTCGATCGGGCGCCGCTGCGGGATTCCTCGGGTGTGACTGGAGCCGGACCAATCTTCCACGCGGTGATGCTTGCCGCTGAGCGCCGGCTCGGCGACCCGAACGCGCGCGACGAGAAGGCCGGCGCTCCGGCCGGTCTGGAGCAGCGCACGATCTGCGCACTCTCGGGGATGATTGCCACGGCGTCGTGTCCGCTGAAGCTGCGCGAGTGGGTGGACATCGAACACGCCGAGCCGTGTTCCTGGCACCATCGGACCGATGAAGGGCTGTTGACAATCTATCCGCCGGAGTACCGCAACTGGGCTGCCGCCGGCACACAGCCCTCCTCCGTCGCTGGGATCCGAGCCTCCGCCGGACATGACGATGGTCCCTCGAGACTGTCGGTGTCGATCGTGAATCCAGCCGAAGGCGCGATCTACAGCGTCGATCCCACGCTGCGCGCCGAGTACCAGGCGCTCTCGCTTCGAGCGGTGACGGCACTGCCGACACCGCTCACCTGGGTCGTCGAC
>JAICSD010000177.1 GCA_025937075.1 Vicinamibacteria bacterium
CTCGTCGCATGCGGCGGCGGGGAAGGCAGGCCTGATTCCTCGGCGACGATGGGAATCGTGGCATCCCAGGCCGTGAGCGCCCCGACGATCACGCCCTCGGCGGCGAGATCGGCGCTCGAGACCGGGCTGCCATCGGTCTTCTGTCGGTAGGCCGGCGTCGTGCCGTAGTGCCGCATGATTTCGCGGCCAGCCATTCGCGCGATCTCGCACAGCCGTTGCAGCGCAGCATCGTCGATCGAAGTCACCGGAAGGCCACCCGTGCCGCCGCACGCAAGCGTTCGCCGAATCCGAGGGTCGTCATCACGAGGTCCGCTGCCTCCTGCACGGAAGTGTCGCGCGTGTCGATTCGCAGCTCGGGACTCGTGGGCGGCTCGTACGGTTCGTCGAGGCCGGTGAAGTTCGCGATCTCGCCGCGCCGGGCGCGTTGATAGAGTCCTTTCACATCGCGGCGTTCGCATTCGTCCAGGGGCGTCGAGACGTGGACTTCGACGAAGCGGTGGCACAGCCCGCGTACGAATTCACGCGATTCGGCGTAAGGGGAGATGAGCGCGCAGACGACGAAGACGCCGTGATGTTCGAGTCGGCTCGCCAGGAATCCCACGCGTTTGACGTGAGCGTCGCGCTCCGGTTTCGAATAGCCGGTTTGCGGGAACACGCTGCGTATCGAATCGCCGTCCAGGTACTCGACGTCGGCTCCCGCGGCGAGCAGGCGATCGCATACCGTCCGAGCGATGGTCGACTTGCCTGCACCCGAGAGGCCGGTGAACCACACCACGACGGGATCGAGCCGCGCGCCGATGCCTACCATGGCCGGAAAATCGCTCCGCAATCGTGCAACAGCGACTTCAAGCGAGCCGTGCCGTCTGTCTGCGCCTCAGCCTCGGTGAGCGCCAAGTCGCAGGCGAGGTCGGTGGTGATCCGATCGCCGAGCCAGACGGTCAGGACGCGATCGGATCCGCCGGACGTGCGAATCACGTCGATATCCTCCTGTGTGAGTGCCACCGCCGTCGCGATCACGATCAATCCGGCGTCGAGCAGGATGTTCGCGACTTCGCCGAGCCGGCGCAGATGCTCGAGCCGATTCACGTCCGTTCGCTCGATATCCGCGTCGACGCCGTAAAGAACGTTGCCGATGCCGAGGAAGTAGACGTACCGGCCGTCGTCGAAGAGGCGCGCCTCGAGGTCGCGGGCGAGCTCCTTGCGCTCGGCGTCCTTGTCGCCGGTGATCACCAGCAGCGCCGGCTTCTGGCTGTATCGCTCCATCCGCCGTTCCGCGGCTACGCCGCCCGCCGCCCACTTGTAGTTGCGGTCCAGTACCTTCTCGCGCACCCACGCGTGCTTGTCGGCAAGCGCCTGCCGAACGATGCCGCCGCCGCAAATCTCGAAATTGTCGACGACCACGAAGCGTCCCGTGGACGGACACTGGTCTGCCGTGTCGAACGCGAGCGGCCTGCCGAGGAGAAGCGTGCACTCGGCCACTTCGTAGCGCTCCACCTGCGTCCGTCCGTCACCGGCGGACAGGTCCGATGCATCGATCACGCGGTGAATCTGTTCGAGCCGAAACGGCGTGCGGCCCGCGCCGAGCTTGAGGAGATACTCTTTCCGGGGGACGAGCGGGCTCTTGCCGAGCCAGAACAGGCTCACCTTCATGCGCGTGCTGACGTGAGGCTTCGTCTGCCCGGTCTTGGCCGCGAGCTCGCCGCGTCCGATGTAGACCTGTTCGCTCAGCGTGAAGCCCGTCGCTTCCTCGGCCGCCGCCTCGCTGCGCGATGGACGATTGAATGCTTCGATGCTCCTGACTCGCGTCTTCTTTCCGGACGGATAGAAGACGACCTCGTCGCCCGCTGAAATGCGGCCGCTGTCCACGGTTCCGGCGACGATGCGCCGGTCGTCGCCGTGTTCGGTGAACTTGTAGATGCCCTGGATGGGCATCCGGAACGGCCCCGCCGTCAACGGGGGCCGGTTCTCGAACGCGTCGAGCGCATCGAGGACGGTTGGTCCCTCGTACCACGAAAGATTCGGCGCCGGCGCGACCAGATTGTCGCCGTGAAAGCCGCTGACGGGAATGAACCACGTTGGCGTGACCCCGATACGATCCAGGAACTCGCCGAACTCGGAGACGATATGGTCGAACACGTCGCGGCGGTACCCGACCAGATCCATCTTGTTCACGAGCACCGCAATCTGCCGAATGCCGATCATCGCCAGCATGAATCCATGCCGCCGCGAGTTTTCCTGGATGCCTTCGTGCGCATCGATCACCAGCAGAGCCGCTTCCGCGCGCGACGCGCCGGTGATCATGTTCTTGAGGAACTCGATGTGGCCCGGAGCGTCGAGGATGATGTAGTGGCGTCGCGCGGTCTTGAAGAAGACCCGCGCCGAGTCGATGGTGATCCCCTGGACCTGCTCGTCTTTCAGCGCGTCGAGCAGAAACGCGTACTCGAATGGTTTGGCGTTCCGTTCACATGTCGTCCGCACCGCTTCGAGCTTGCCCTGCGGCAACGAGCCCGTGTCGGCCAGCAGACGCCCGATGACGGTGCTCTTCCCGTGATCGACATGGCCGGTGACGACGATGTGCATGCGCTCGGCCCGCGCCGCGCGCACGGCGTCCTCGGGATGAACTCGAGGATTCGCGGTTATCGTCATTGATCTCTCCACCCCACACATCAGCGCGATGAGTCGCGCGGCGAACCGGCGTCCTGCTGCCGGTGAGTTCACACTCGACCGGGGCAACTCGGTGTGCAAACCGTGGTCCTGACTACGGATGAGATAGCGACGTCCAGCGGGTGGCCGACGTGTGGCCGGGTCGACCATTTCTCTATCGCAGAGGCAACACAATGTAGCTCGACTTACCGTGCTGCGTGGTGCGCTCGATGCTGGGTATCGGTATTTGGAAGAGTCAGTTCGCAAGCCGGAAGAGCCGGCTCATACAGTGCGAACGCGCCGCCACGGTAAGTCTCAGCCATACTTTGTAGCCGTTGCGACTGACAAGCGGTCGGCTGGGCCACACCCGCCGGTTTCGCCGTCCGGCAGCGATCGCCTGACAGACCGCGAACCGGCTGCAGCGGGGGTTCCAGCGATGGCGGGACGTGCGCGGGGACACCGGCCGATTCGGGTTATAACATCCGCGACTCGTGAGAAAGGAATTCGCGACCTTTGCGTTGCTGGTGGTGTTGTGCGCGATCGTGACGGCGCTCAATCCGCGCTTCATGTCGCCGGCCAACCTGCAGAACACGGCGCGGCTGATCGGGGCGTTCGGCATCTTCAGCCTGGGCCTGGGGCTGGTCATCATCAGCGGCGGGATCGACCTGTCCGTCGGTTCGGCGTTCGCGCTGCTCGGCGTGCTGCTGTCGATGATGTTGACCGAATGGCATCTGCCGTGGCCAGCGGCCGTCGTGTTCATCATCGCCCTTGGCGCGCTGGTCGGAGTATTCCACGGTCTCCTCATCACGCGCCTGGGGCTGCAGCCCTTCATCGTCACGCTCTGCGGCCTGCTCCTGTATCGCGGGCTCGCGCGGTTCATTGCCAATGACGAGACGAAAGGGTTCGGGGATGCCGCCGGCTTCCAGGTGCTGCAACGGGTAGCGACCGGCAGCATCTTCGACATACCGACGCCGTTCGTCGCGCTCCTCCTCGTGAGCGTGGCGATGTGGGTCGTGCTCCACCGATCGATATACGGTCGCCACTTGTACGCGACCGGCCGAAACGAAGTCGCGGCGCAGTACTCGGGTATCAACGCCCACCGCGTCACCGTGATCGCATACGTGATCCTCGGCGTCCTGACCGGCCTGTCGGCGATCGTGTTCGCCTTCTACACGAACTCGATTTCCCCCTCGTCGCATGGCAGCTTCTTCGAGCTGTACGGGATCGCGGCCGCCGTGCTGGGCGGCTGCAGCCTGCGCGGCGGCGAGGGCTCGATCGTCGGGATTCTGCTCGGGACCACCCTGCTCCAGGTGCTGCAGAATCTCGTCAACCTGCTCGGCATTCCGAGCTCGCTGAACTTCGCCGTCATGGGCGGCGTGATCCTCGTCGGCGTGATCGGCGATCAGGTTCTGCAGCGCCGCGCGGTGCGCGTCGCTGCCTAACGCGACAGTGCACGCGAACGAGCGCCAGCGGGAGAGTGTGTAGGAGGCCAGGCGGGGCGAAGCCCCCGGATGAAGAAGAAGCGAGGGAGCGTAGGGACCGAGCCACGCGAACGGAGCGCGGCGGCGGAGCGGCGCGCGAGAGAGCGTGCAGGGGGTCCGGCGGGCGAAAGCCCCCCGATGAAGTTGAGGAGAATCGAATGGCGTTGAACAAACCGGCGACGTTGATCTGCGCGGCGATGCTCGCCCTGACCGGCTGCGGACGTGAACGATCGGGCACGCACAGGCTGGCCTTCATCACCAACAACGCGGCCGACTTCTGGACGATCGCGCGGCGGGGCACGGAGAAGGCCGACGCCGAATTGACCGATGTCACGGTCGAGTTCCGCCTCGGTGACGGCACCGCGGCCGCGCAGAAGCGCATCGTGGACGATCTTCTGGCGAAGGGCGTGGACGGCATCGCGATCAGCCCGGTCGATCCGGCCAACCAGACGGCGATGCTGAACGACGCGGCCAGACAGGCCCTGGTGTTCACGCACGACAGCGACGCGCCAGACAGCAAGCGGGAGTGCTACGTTGGTACGGACAACGTGGCTGCGGGGCGGCAAGCCGGCGCGCTCATCCGGGAAGCGCTGCCGCAGGGCGGCCAGATCGCGTTGTTCGTGGGAAAGCTGGACGCGCGCAACGCGCAAGAGCGGCTCCAGGGCATCAAGGAGGCCATCGCCGCCTCGACGATCGAGATCCTCGACGTCCGCACCGACGACACCGACCAGGTCCGCGCCAAAGCCAACGTCTCGGAGATGCTCGTTGGACACCCCGATGTGGCTGCGCTCGTCGGATTGTGGAGCTACAACGGCCCGGCGATTCTCAACGCCGTGCGCGACGCGGGCAAGATCGGGCAGGTGAAGATCATCGCGTTCGACGAAGATGACGAAACGCTCACGGGCGTCAAGTCCGGCGCCATCGTCGGCACCGTGGTGCAGCAGCCATACGAGTTCGGCTATCAAGCCATCACGCTGCTGGCGAAAGCGCTGAAGGGCGATCGATCGGGCATCCCGCCCAACCATCAGCTATTCATTCCCACGATGGTGATTCGGCAGAGCAACGTGGACGACTTCAGGACGAAGCTCGCGCAACTCCGCGGCCGCTGACGCCCTCGGCAGCCGCGGCATCATGGGGAAAGCGGTACTTCAGCTTCGCGAGATTCAGAAGCGTTTTCCAGGCGTGCACGCGCTTCGCGGCGTGAGCCTCGACGTGGACGCGGGAGAAGTTGTCGCCCTGCTCGGCGAGAACGGCGCCGGCAAGTCGACCCTGATGAAGATCGTCGGCGGGATCGAGCAGCCCGACTCGGGAGACGTGCTCGTCGACGGCGTGCGCGTCGTCATGCGCGACGTCCACACGGCAACCGCGCTGGGGATCGCGTTCATCCACCAGGAGCTGAACCCGCTCGACAACCTCGATGTGGCCGGCAACGTCCTGCTCGGGCGCGAGCCCACCGGGTGGGGCATGCTCCGGCTGATCGATCGCGCGCAGATGCGGGCCGCCGTGCAGCCGCATCTCGATCAGCTCGGGCTCGATGTCTCGCCGGACACGTCGATGGCGGCGCTGTCCATCGCCCAGCAGCAGCTCGTCGAGATCGCCAAGGCGCTCTCGCTCGACGCCCGCCTGCTCATCATGGACGAGCCGACCTCGAGCCTCACCCTTGCTGAAACGGCACGCCTGCACGAAGTGGTCGCGACCCTGCGGCGACGCGGGGTGGCCGTCGTCTACATTACGCACCGCCTTGGGGAAGTGCAGGCCATCGCCGATCGCGCGGTCGTGCTGCGCGACGGCGCGAACGCCGGCGCGCTCGCGCGCGAGGAGCTGACGCACGACAACATGATCCGCTTGATGGTGGGGCGTGACATCGACGTCGAGTACCACACAACCGCCGCGCAGGGGCGGCCCGACTATTTCAGGATCGACGGGCTGCGCACGGCGCGTTACCCACAGCACGCCGTGTCCTTCACGGTCGCGCGCGGTGAGATTCTCGGCATGGCCGGTCTCGTCGGCGCGGGCCGCTCG
The DNA here is from genome assembly GCA_025937075.1 of Vicinamibacteria bacterium. The sequence continues at coordinate 6,147 of JAICSD010000177.1, forward strand.
GAAGTGGCGCGCGCACTCTTCGGCGTCGAACGCGCAGTGGCCGGCAGCATCAGCCTCGACGGAACGTCATTGACAATTGCCGATGCGGCGGACGCCATTCGCTACGGGGTATTGCTCGTCCCGGAAGATCGGCGGTCCTGCGGGCTCGTCGTGGACTTCGCGATACGTGAGAACGTGTCGCTGCCCGCCCTCGGCCGTTACGCGACGGGTGGGCTGGTCTCGGTTGTCGAGGAGCGGAAAGCGGTCGATGCCGTATGTCAGCGGCTGCAGGTCAAGGCGCCGTCAATCGAGGTCAAGGCCGCGACGTTGAGCGGAGGCAACCAGCAGAAGGTCGTGCTCGCGAAGTGGCTCGAGCTTGGTCCGAAGGTGCTGATCGTCGACGAGCCGACGCGCGGCATCGATGTCGCGGCAAAGGCCCAGATTTACAGACTGCTGCGCGCCCTCGCGCGCCAGGGCGTAGCGATCGTGATGATCAGCAGCGACATGGAGGAAATTCTGCACCTCAGCGACCGGGTCGCGGTGATGCACGAAGGCCGGCTGACCGGCATCCTCGATCACGCGGATTGCACCGAGCCGCGGATCATGACGCTGGCCGTCGGCCAGCAGCCGTAAGGGGCTCCTTCAATGCCGCCCTTCGGGCGGCCTTCACGCCGGCTCGAGACGTATTGCTCCGACACGGGCGGCGCCCGGCGAACTGCCTTCGAAGACGTACGCGTCACGACCGGTTTCTTCAGCATACTGACGCGCGATCGTGCGGACAGCGTCGCCAGCTCCTGCATCGGCCAGCAGCGCCACCGTCCCTCCGCTTCCGCCGCCGGTGATCTTGGCGCCGTAGATGCCACGCGCCGGCCCTGCCTCACGCGCCAGAGCCACGATCCTGTCGGTGCCGTCGGATCCAAGACCGCAGGCCGAATAGCTTGCGTGCGACTCGTACATCAACGCTCCGACGCGACCCGCATCGCGTAACGAAAAACCCCCGGGCGGCCGGGCCAGGTGCCGTGCCCATTCGGTGACGCGCTCGTGCTCGCGGACGGGATGTGCCGCAGGCGTCCGGATCGCGTACGTTCGCGCAGGATCGACGCGGGTCACGAGGTCGGTCGTGCCCTGGTAACGCGAGAGGAACGTGAAGCCATCGACAGCGACGGGAATCTGCGGCGCGAATGTGCCGAAGACATCGCTGCCAACGTTGGCGAGATAGCCATGCCAGCGCGGATCGTCCACGCGTACGTGGCCGTCGCGGTCTCCCGGCGTCACTCGCAGCGCCGCGAGATCCGCCAGGATCCGGTATCCCATGAATGCGCCAACGCGCACGGCTCCGTAATCCGCGCCGGTGACGGCATGCCGTATTCCCGAATCGATTCCCCATACGCGAAGTCCGTCGGGCAGCGGCAGGCTGCCCTGGAGCTCCGCCGGTTGACACAGCAGCGCCATGAGGCTGTGGGCCTCGCCGCAGATCGACGTCATCTGATCCATCACACCGCATGGCGCACCCACGATCAGGTTCTCGACCTGCTGACAGCGCATCGCGCGCATCCTGGGCTCGATTGGCACCTTCGCCGCTTCAACCACGGCCTCCATAGTCGCGGCCTCGATCGCTGCCGACGAGCTGACGCCCTTGCCCTCGGGGACGTCCGACTCGATGAGGATGGCGGCTCCGGCCCGGCACTTCAGGGCGTGCTCGCGGGCCAGCACGTGGAACACACCGGCCACGTATGCGGCCCAGTGACGGGCGGGGTCGGCCGCGAACCACGCACGCACCGCGTCGTACGGCCGTTCCGGGTCGACGACGTCGATCGGCACGTCGCACCGGCGCCCGTGTCCGCCATGCCCGATCGAGGTGATTGAAATTCGCGGTTCGGTCCAGGGACGTACGGCGACGCGTGTGGCCTCGCGGATAGGCCACTGCAGCACGAGAGCGCCCGAGTAGTCCGCAATGCCGCCCATGACGTCCAGCCGTCCGGGCGCGCGCGCCAGGAACACCGGGCCGTCGTTCTCTCCAGCGCTCGCGTGCTGAGGCCAGGCGCCGGCGTTCACGCGCGCCGCCACATCGCCGGCGAATCGCGCGAGATCGGAGACCTCTTCGGGAATGCGCGACGCCGGACGAACCTCGCCGCTCACGCAATCAGCCCGCGGCGCGCCAGAGCGCGCTGCAGATGCGGCTCGATGCGTTCCCTCAGCGCCTGGTTCGCGTACGCGACCCAGGCGACGTCAGACGTCACGTCGAGAGGCGCGGCGAGTGGACGCCC
>JAICSD010000425.1 GCA_025937075.1 Vicinamibacteria bacterium
GCTGGCGCTCGCGTCGGTGCGGCTCGCGCGGGAGGCGCATTGAGGGGCAGGCTGCTGAGCGAGACAGCCTGCGTGTCAATGGCGGCTGATGTCTGTCAATGCCGGTTGATGCCTGTCAATGCCGGTTGATGCGTGTCAATGCCGGCTGATACGTGTCAATGCCGAATGCCGAATGCCGAAGGGCGGCACTCGATCGCAAATGATGAGGGTGGTCCGCTGATGCAGCGCTTGCGACGGCTCGTGTGGAAGGAGTTCCTGGAGCTGCACCAGAACCCGCGCCTGTTCGGCATCGTGATCATCGCGCCGATCATCCAGCTCACGATGCTGGGATACGCGGCAACCACGGACGTACGCGACGTGCCGATCGTCGTCGCCGACGGCGATCGGTCTCCCGAGAGCCGCGCGCTGATCGCGCGCTTCGACGCGTCGCGCAACTTCACGGTGATCGACACCGTCACAACGGTCGCGGAGGTCGATCCGTACCTTCAGCGCGGCCGTGCGTGGATGGCGCTGGGGATTCCGACGGGATACGGCAGCGCGATCCACAACGGACGTGCCGTTGCCGTGCAGGCGATCGCCGATGGTACCGACTCGAACTCCACGACGGTCGCGCTCGGCTACGCGACATCCCTCATCGGCGAGTACGCGTCTGAACTGCTCGAACCAGCCGTGAACCCCGGAACCCGGAACCCGGAACTCCGGAAACCGATCGATCTCAGGATCCGTATCTGGTTCAACCCGCAGCTCGAGAGCCGCTTCTTCATGATCCCCGGCGTGCTCGCCCTGCTGCTGCTCCTCGTGACGGCCAATCTGGCCGCGATGGCAATCGTGCGGGAGAAGGAGCTGGGTACGCTCGAGCAGCTGAACGTGACGCCGCTGCGCCGCTGGGAGCTGATCGTCGGCAAGCTCCTGCCGTACGGCGTCATCGCGCTCGTGGACGTCCTCCTGGTCACCGCCGTCGCGGTGTTCTGGTTCGAGGTGCCGCTGCGCGGAAGCTTCTGGCTGCTGCTGGCGATGAGCCTGCTCTACGTGCTCTGCACGCTCGCGCTCGGGTTGCTGATCTCGACCGTGTCGGACACGCAGCAGCAGGCGATGATGACGGCGACGTTCTTCTTTCTGACGCCGATGATCTATCTGTCGGGATTCATTTTCCCGATCGAGAACATGCCGCGCGTCATTCAGTACGCCACGTTCCTCATCCCGCTGCGCTACTTTCTCGTCATCGTGCGCGGCATCTTCCTCAAGGGGATCGGTCTGTCGCTGCTGTGGCCGCAGGCGGCGGCCATGTGCGCCTGGGGCCTCGTCGTCCTCGCGCTGGCCGTCGCGCGCAGCCGGAAGACGACCGCGTAGAAACGACTGCATAGCGCGCGAGGTCACGCGTATTACGATCGATCCGTGCGCATCCTGCTGGTCGAAGACGACGAGACGATCGCGGATTTCGTGGAGAAGGGATTGCGTGAGGCGGGCTTCGCGGTGGACCGCGCCGCGGACGGCGAGACGGGGTTGCAGCGCGCGCTCGCGGAGCCGTACGACGCCGCAATCGTCGACGTGATGCTGCCGAAGCGCGATGGGCTCGCCGTCATCGACGTGCTGCGGGCGCGGGGCGTGCGAATACCCGTCCTCATTCTCAGCGCGCGGCGATCGGTGGACGATCGCGTGCGCGGACTGCAGGCCGGCGGCGACGACTACCTGACGAAGCCTTTCGCCTTCACCGAGCTGCTCGCCCGTGTCCAGGCGCTCATCCGGCGCGCGACGGGCGCTTCGGAGCCGACGAGGCTCGGCGTCGCCGATCTGTCCATGGACCTCCTGAGCCGGCGTGTGCAGCGCGGCGCGCACGCGATCGAGCTGCGTCCGCGCGAGTTCTCGCTGCTGGAGTACCTGCTGCGCAACCCTGGAAAGGTCCTGTCGAAGACGATGATCCTGTCGCATGTCTGGGGATACACCTTCGACCCGAGCACGAACGTGGTGGACGTCCTCGTCTCACGCCTGCGCGACAAGATCGATCGGCCATTCGATCGGAAATTGCTTCACACGGTGCGCGGCGTCGGATACGTGCTGCGAGACTGACGTGCGAGGGACGCTCGGTCTTCGGCTGTCGTTGTGGTATGCGGCGGTGTTCATCGGCAGCACGGTGCTGCTCGTCGGGCTGACGTACGCGCTCCTCGCCTCCTCGCTCGCGCAGCGCGACCACGACATCATCACGGCCACCCTGCGCGAGTACGCGTCGCGATACGCCGCGGGAGGGCTGCCGGCGCTCGAGCGATCGGTGGAGCTGGAAGGGCGAACGGGCAGCCGCGAGCGGCTGTTCGTCCGGGTCCTCGGTCCCGACGCCGACGCGTTGTTCGCATCCGTACCCCCCGGCTGGGGGCACTTCGCGATCGATCAGCTCGGCAGCCGGAACAGCGGTCTCTCGGAGGTTCCCGCGCGCGACCGCGACGCGGTGCTGGAGGTCGCGTCTGCGCAGCTAATCGACGGCACGATCCTGCAGGTCGGCAAGAGCAACGAGATCCGCCTTGCGCTGCTGCGCGAGTTCCGGACGATTGTCGGCTGGGTCGCGGCGCTCAGCCTCGTCGTCGGCGTCACCGGCGGACTGCTGCTGACGCGGTCCACGCTGCAGCCCGTCTACGACCTGATCCACGTCGTCCAGCGGATTATCCAGACCGGCCGGACGAACGAGCGCGTGCCCGAGCGGCTGTCGGGCGGCGATGCGGTCGACGAGCTGATTGCCCTGTTCAACGCCATGCTCAATCGCATCACGACGCTCATTACCGCGATGGGAGAGTCGCTCGACAACGTCGCGCACGATCTGCGCACGCCGATGGCGCGGATGCGCGGCATCGCGGAGCGTGCGCTCGAGTCGGGTGACGCAGCCGCCCAGCGCGAAGCGCTCGCGGACTGCCTCGAGGAATCCGAGCGGATTCTTTCCATGCTGAACACGTTGATGGACATCTCGGAGGCGGAGACCGGCGTCCTCCATCTGCAGCGCGAACCCATCGAGCTTCGGGCGCTCCTCTCGGAGGTCATCGAGTTGTACGAGGACGTTGCGGACGCGAAGAAGATCCGTGTCACGCTCGAGCCGGGCGAGCCGGTCACGGTCAGCGGGGCGCGCGACCGGCTGCGTCAGGCGTTCGCGAACCTGCTCGACAACGCAATCAAGTACACGGCAGGCGGAGCCGTGACGCTTCGGGCCGCGTCGAACAATGGGGGCGCTATCGTCACGGTAACGGATACGGGTTCGGGCATCGCGGCTCAGGACCTTCCACGCATCTGGGATCGTCTGTACAGGGCGGACCCGAGCCGCTCGGAGAGGGGACTCGGACTGGGGCTCAGCCTGGTGAAGGCCTACGTCCACGCGCACGCAGGCACCGTCGAGGCGGCCAGCGAGCCCGGCCACGGCTCGACGTTCACCGTCCGCCTGCCTCGCACGGGGTGAACCATGGAAATACGGAACCATGGAAATACGGAACCCCGGAACTTCGGGAACCTTTCACGGATGTAATGTTCCCGACAGGGCCTCGTAATGTTGCCGATCGTCTTAACAAATAGAGGTGATCAGCAACATGCACAGAACGACTTTGAAAAAGGGTGGCCTCGCAGCCGTCGCGCTCGCCTGCGTAACGCTGGCGGCCTGGAAGGCGCCCGACGTAAAGGCCCGGGCCGAATCGACGCCCGCGCCGGTTGCCAGCTCAGCGCCCGCCGGGGCCTCGGCCGTCCCGGTGGCTTCGTACGCCCCCATCGTCGAGCAGATCATGCCTGCGGTCGTGACGATTCGCGTCGAGAAGCGCGCGTCAGCGCTTCCCACCGACAGCCAGATTCCTGAAGAGTTCCGGCGCTTTTTCGGTCCGAACTTCGGGCCCGGTCAACGGATGCCGCGCGGTATCGAGCGTGGACTCGGGTCCGGTGTCATCGTCAGCCCTGATGGCTACATCCTGACGAACAACCACGTGGTCGA
>JAICSD010000083.1 GCA_025937075.1 Vicinamibacteria bacterium
CCGCCGAGCACGATCCCGAGATACGCGGCGCCGGTCAGGCCGTACGCGATCAGCAGCCCGAACCCGATCCGCACGTATCGGCGCCAGAGGCGTGAACAGCCGGCCAGAAAGGCTTCGATGCCGACGACGTTCGCGCGGCGCAGCGACTCGAGCCGCAGCGGCGGACGCTCGATCGGTCCCGCAATGCGCTCCGCTTCCGCGAGGAGCGCCACCGTGCCCGCTTTCACGACGAACGTGACGATCGACCCGCCGACGAGCACGATGAGCGCCGCGGTGACGAACGCGGCGAGCGCCGCGGGGCTCGCCGTCAGTGCGGCGAGGATCGACATGACGATCGTTCGGATGTCGCCGCTCAGGAGCTCCGTGAGCCGCCTGTCGAGCAGCAGCGCAACGAGGAAGGCGCCGCCGACGACGGGGACGGCGAGCAGCAGATCCCGCGTCGATTCCGCGACGAACTGGACGATCACGAGCGGCCAGTTGGCCGCCGCGACCAGCGCGCCGCGTTTGAGGGCTGCCTTCAGGCCGGTACCGTCACGCATGCGTCTGGATCGAGTATAGCGGGTCGGAGTCGGCGGTTGGTGGTTCGAGGTTGGCTTGTCCCCCGTAACTGGCCAAGCCGCGAAGGCGGGAGGTTGGATGCCTGCTATCCTCGTTTTGTGTTCTCCACCACCGAGCGCCGGACGGCCGAGGGATTCACGCGCGACAGGCGCGTGAGCCCGTGGCGGCTGGTCGCCGGCGGCGTCGGTGCGGCGCTGATCGTGGCGGCTGTCGGCGTGGCATTCCAGGTCTGGCTGCTCGGCGCAGACGAGGCCGGCGCCGTCGACCGCCTCCAAAACCGCGTCAGAGACGAATTCGCCGACATGACGGCGCGCGTGCAGCGTGTCGCGCAGGCGGTCGCCGCCGATCGCCGCGTCCCTGCTGCCATGTCGTCTGGAACGGACGAGCGCGTTCGGGATCTCTTCGACGCCGTCGCGGCCGCGCGCGGCCGCAACCCGGACGAAGCGTCCGGCGTCGCGATCACCGTCTACACGTCTCGGGGCGTCGCGCGGGCGTGGGCCGGCCGTCCATCCGATCTCGCGCCGGATCGAACGAAAACGGGTCCCGCGCTCTTCCTCACACCGTCCCCGTTAGGTCTTCGACTCGTCTACGTCACACCGATTGTTGCGGCGCCACCCGATCGCCGCATGCTCGGCGCAATCGCGGTCGAGCAGGTCGTCACGGAGACGCCGGTGGCCCCGGCCATCGCGGCGGCCGCGCGGCACTTCGAGCTGGAGACGGCCGTCGCGCCGATCACGCTTCGGCTCCCCGGCGAGACCGTTGCCCCGGAGCCCGATGCATATGCATTTCCGATCGCGGCGCCTGACGGGAGCACGCTCGTCATCGCGTCGGTGAGCCGTTCGGATCTCGAAGCCGCCCGCGGTCGTGCCCGCCGTCAGATCGCGGCGGTCGTCGTGGCGATTGGCGGCATCACGCTGCTGCTGCTCGCAGGCCCGCTGCTCGATCGCCGTGCGGCTGTCAGAGAGTCATCCAGCGAGATCCGGATGTCGTTCGCGATTGGGGCGGTGCTGGCGGCCGGTGCTGCCCTCGAATGGGCCGCGATCCGGGTTGTCACTGACGCCCCGCTCAGCGCGCCCGTCGCGCTTCTGCTCAGCGGCGCTGCCGCAGCCGCCCTGGCGGCGACGGCGGTGTCGGGCGCCGTACGCCTCAGAATCGCACTGCGCGCCGCACGACGGCCGCCGCAGGAGCGCATCCGCCTTTTCCTCTTCGCGCAGGTCGCGTGCGGGATCCTTCTCGCGTGTCTGCTCGCGGGTTTCGAACGGCTGCTCGGGTTGAACGTCGATCCCGTGTCGATCGATCTGCGCCACTTCTCGCTGCATCCGTGGAGTGGTCCGCGGCTCGCCGTGCTCGCTGGCATTCTGCTCTACCACGCGGCGATTCTCTGGGTTGGCGCGCTCGGCTGCGTGACGGCGCTCGCGCCATGGCGGACTCCCTACCGCTTTTCGCGATGGCACGCAACGGCTGCCCTGCTCTGGATCGCGCCGACGGTGCTCGTCGCAGCCATAGCCGCCGCGCGGTCCTGGCCGGTCCCTGCGTCCGCCATCGTTCTGGCGGCGGCCGCGTGTGCCGGTGCGGCGCTGGTGGCGCCTCGCCTCACGATCTGGTACCGGCAGACGACGGTCGCGTCGAGAATCCTCGCGCTGTTCATGGCGTTCCTGCTGCCCGCGCTGCTGATTTACCCCTCGGTGCACTTCTTCGCCGAGCGCTCGACGCGTCACTTGATCGAAACGCGGTATGCGGTGCAGGCGATGAACCATCTGCAGGATCTGCAGGATCGCCTCGCGCAGGCGCGCGAGGAGATCGACGCGATCCCGGGCCTGCCGCGGCTCGTCACCGGTGCAGCCGCATCCGCGGAGGCGATTCCGCGCACGGATCCCGCGTTTGCAATCTGGAGCCGGACCGTGCTGGCGCGTACGCGTCTGACCAGTGACGTGGAGCTGTACGATCAGGCCGGAAAGCTCGTCAGCCGGTTCGCGCTGAATTTTCCTGAATACGCGAGCGCGCCGCAGAAGACGCTGCCATCGACCGGCTGCCGCTGGGACGTGTTCGGCGAAGCGCAGCCGTTTGGCGCGCAGGAGCGCAACATGCTCCACGCCGGCCGCAGCCTCTGCGTGGGCGGACGGCCGCTCGGCACGATCGTCGTCCACGTCGTCCTCGACTACCACACGCTCCCCTTCGTCAGCTCCCAATCGGCGTACCTCGAGCTGTTCCGGCCCGCGGGCACGGGTCCGGTCGAAGGCACGCCTGCGGGCGATGTCGACTTCACCGTGTACGGGTGGGGGCTCACGGCGATCTTCACGTCGGGCGGCTCCGCGTGGCCGCTCGACGAAGCGACCTTCGCGCGGGTCTACAGCTCGCGCCAGCCGTTCTGGACGGAGCTGACGAAGGAGAACACGCCCTACAACGTGTACTTCGCCAACGACCGCTTCTTCATCTACGCGCTCGGGTATCCGCGGCCGGGCTTGTTCGATCATCTCGTCCGCCTCGCAGAGCTCACCACGCTCGCGGCCGTGGGCTACGTAATCATTCTGATAGGGAGCGCGCTGTTCACGCGCGTCGCACGCGAGCGGCCGCACACCGGGCGCGCGCTCCTGCGAGAGATTCGTGCGAGCTTCTACAGAAAGCTGTTCCTCGCCTTCGTGCTCGCGTCCATCGTGCCCGTCCTGACGCTCGCGCTCGTCATACGGGCGTACTTCGCCGGGCTCCTTCTCGGAGACATTCGAGCGGAAGCATCGAGGACGGCCGCGGTCGCCCAGCGCGTCATCGAGGAATCCGAAGCAATGCTGCGTCGCGGGACGGAAGGTCTTACCCCGTTCGGCGACGACGTGATGATCTGGATCAGCCAGGTCATCGATCAGGACGTCAATATCTTCGACGGGCCGGAGCTGCTGTCGACGAGCGAGCGCGATCTGTTCGCGTCCGGACTGCTGCCGACGCGAACCCCCGACGATGTGTACCGAGCGATCGTGCTGCAGCGTCTGCCGAGCTATGTGAGCGAGGACAGCATCGGCGGCGTCCCCTACATGCTGGCGGCGACGCCAGTCCGCACCGAGAGCCGGAACGCGATCCTGACCGTACCGCTCGCATTCCGTCAGCAGGAGGTCGAGCGTGAGATCGACGATCTCGACCGCGGCCTCCACCTGGCCGCGTTGTTCTTCATCCTTCTCGGCGCGGCGATCGGCCTCTCGATGGCCGAACGCATTGCAGATCCGGTCCGGCGCCTCACCCGCGCGACCGGCCGCATCGCCAGCGGCGACTTCGACGCGCGCATCGCGGTCCGGTCGTCAGACGAGCTGCGCCGTCTCGTCGATGCGTTCAACAGCATGGCCGCGGAGTTGAAACAGCAGCGCGCGCAGCTCGAGCGCACGAACCGTCTCGAGGCATGGGCAGAGATGGCGCGCCAGGTCGCGCACGAGATCAAGAATCCACTGACGCCGATCCAGTTGTCCGCGGAACACCTGCGGCGCGTGCACGCCGACCGTGGCACGCCGCTCAGCCCGGTCCTGGAGGGCTGCGTCGATTCGATCCTTGGACAGGTTCACCTGCTACGGCAGATAGCCGCCGAGTTCTCGAGCTTCGCGTCGTCACCGACCGCGCGTCGGGCGAACGTCGATCCCGTGCAGCTCGTGCACGACGTCGTCGAACCGTACCGCGCCGGCCTCGAAGGGCGCATCGCCATCGACAATCAGGTGAGCGGATCGCCGCCGGCCGTCTACGTGGACAAGACGCTCGTGAGTCGCGCGCTCGCGAACATCGTCGAAAATGCGCTGCACGCCATGCCCGGTACCGGACGCCTGACGGTAACGTCCGACGCGAACGATCGCGTCGTCACGATCGCCGTGTCCGATACAGGTGTCGGGATGGATGCCGACGCGCTCAAACGCGTGTTCGAACCGTACTTCTCCACGAAGACGACGGGAACCGGGCTTGGATTGCCGATCGCGCGGCGCAACGTGGAGCTGAGCGGCGGAGAGATTGAAGTGCAGAGCGAGAAAGGCCGTGGGACGACCGTGATCGTCACGTTGCCGGTGGCGGCGGCGCCGGCGGCATAGGCGTCCGTCTGCGCAGCCGCGCGTACGCGAGCGCAGCGAGCGCCCAGACGATGTAGACGTACGAAATGACGACCAGGGCAACGCGCGGGTGCGAGGCGATGAGCGCCAGCGCTACGGCGCCGAGGAAGAGCCACGACGGCGAGCGCCGCCATCCGACGTCGATGGCCTTGATGCTGCGGAAGCGAACCGTGCTCACCATGAGGAACGCCGGAACCAGCACCATCGCCAGGGCCGGAGCCGCAGCGCGAGGATCCTGCAATCCCCACGGGTACAGATACACCGTTGAGGCGATGACGGCAGCCGCGGCCGGACTCGGAAGGCCTGCGAAGTAGCGCTTGTCCGTGAGCGAGCTGGTCTGGATGTTGAACCTCGCGAGCCGCATCGCCGCGGCGGTCACGTAAATGAAGCCCGCCGCCCACCCGACACGACGCAGCGGCCAGAGTCCCCACGTGAACGCCAGGATCGCCGGCGCGAGACCGAACGAGACGACATCGGCGAGCGAATCCAGCTCCACGCCGAAGGCCGAGGACGATCGCGTGAGCCGCGCGAAGAATCCGTCGAGCGTGTCCAGCACCATCGCGACGCCGATGAGCACCGCCGCCGTATCGAAGTCGCCGCGCGTCGAATAGACGACGCTCCCGTAGCCGCAAAAGAGGTTTGCGACGGTGAACATCGACGGCAGCAGATAGACGCCGCGTTTGAAGCGCTCCGGGCGGTCTTCGCGCCGGCGTCTGAGCGTCTCAAGCACCATGAGGCGCGGTCAGCCTGGCCAGTACGGTTTCGCCCGCGACGACGTGTTGCCCGACCTGGACGGCCAGCTCGCTGCGGGGCGGCAGGAAGACGTCCATGCGGGAGCCGAACTTCATCAGCCCGATGCGCTCGCCGCGTTCGACGATCTGCCCTTCCGTGACGCGGCAGACGATTCGGCGCGCGAGCATGCCGACTACCTGCCGGACGACGATCGCTTCGCCGCCGTGGTCGATCCAGATCTCGTTCAGCTCGTTGTCGTTGGCTTCTTTCTTGTACGCCGGCAGGAAAGCGCCGGGACGATACTCGATGCGTGTGATGCGGCCCTTCACGGGCGTACGGTTGATGTGCACGTCGAGCGGCGAGAGAAAGATCGTGATCTGATTCCAGTCGCCGGGCGGACTCCAGCGCCGATCCGTCGGCCCCGCGATCATCACACACCCGTCGGCGGGCGATACGACGAGCGCGTCGCCGCCGGGAACAATGCGATCCGGATCGCGGAAAAAGAACGCGAAAAAGCCGCCGAGCGCCGCGAACGCGGACGCCCATCCATACCGGCGTGCCGCCGCCAGGCCTGCCGCGGGCACCAGAGCCCCCGCGATGAACGGCAGTCCTGCTTTGTCGATTTTCATGCGTATAAAGAAAGAGCCGGACGGGGCGCGGCAGCCGGCCTGGACCCCTCTCCGGCCCTGCGAATCCTCTGAATGTGTGATCAGCCTCGGCCCGGCATGTGCATGTGCTCGCTGCCGGTGCGGTACTGCCGCAGAATGCTCTCCATCTGATCCTTCAACTGCAGCTTCTTCTTCTTCAGGGTTACTTCTTCGAGCTGTTCGGGTTCCGACAGGTATGGGCGGGTCGCCAGGTTGTGGATTCGCTCATCGAGGTCGTGATGCTGCGTGGCGAGTTGGCGGAACTCGTCGTTGCTCTGCAGCAGCTGCTGCTTCAGCTCTTCGAAGTCTGTCGGCATTTCCGCCTCCTTGTTCAAGGGACCTAAGAGAGGGCATTCATACGCGCACGCTACCACAAGGCTCCGGGGGGTTCAAGGTTAGGCACCTATGCGATTGCACCACAGGATCAGCGCGTCTTCGTCGGGCTGGGTGTAGTACCCCGGCCGCATTGCCGTCACGGTGAAACCCAGGCGTTCGTACAGTTTCAGGGCGGCCTGATTGGATGCCCGGACCTCCAGGGTCGCCCGTGTCACGCCGCGCGCGGCGGCTTCGGCCAGCACGTGCTGCAGGAGGCGTGTGGCCAGGCCCTGGCGCCGGTATGCGGGGGCCACGGCAACCGTGTTGATGTGCAGCTCGTCGAGGAGCATCCAGCAGACGCAGAACGCAACAGGCGTCCTGTCGTCGAGCCGGAGAACATGGACGAACGTCACGTCGGAATTGCGCAGCTCCCAGACGAGCGTGTCGCGCGACCACGGGTTGGTGAAGGATTGTTCTTCGAGCGCCACGACGGCGTCGAGGTCCGCTTCGTCGGTGAGACGTTCGATGACCACCGCTTACGTGCGCGCGGCGCGGTCGCGCGCGAGCTCCGCGTCGGGACGCCGGACATACGTGGGCACGATCGCGTGCGGGTGCACCGCTCGCGATCGTTCTGCGTGCGCAATCTGACCAATCGTTCCGGCGAGGGAGCCCGTGGGAGGCGCGAGGATCCCGAGTGGTCCGAGACGGTCGCGGATGATGTCCGCGTACCGCCACGCGCCGTCACCCGTGAAGATGATGTCGGAGGCATCCGCCAGCGCGCTGCGCCAGCGACCGAGCGTCTCCTGAGGAGACAGCGAGGATGCGGATTGCAGCAGGTGCCCCTCCGGCGAATACAGCACGGCGAAGACCTCGCCCCGGTGTGCGTCGATCCATGCGGCGACGCGACGGCGTCCGTCGCGCGCGCGGGCGACCAGCGCGTCGAACGTGGAGACCGGCACGACCAATTTGCCGTTCGGCAGTGCGAGGCCCTGTATCGTCGCAATGCCCACGCGGAGTCCCGTGAAGGATCCCGGGCCCGTCGCGGCCGAGTACAGATCGATCTCGCGGATGGGGACTGCTTCGGCGCGCAGCATATCCATCAGCTCGCCTGGAAGCTGCTCACCGTGCGTCCGCGACGGATCTCCGTCACGCTCACAGATGATTGTCCCGTCTCGCAGAAGCGCTGCGCTGCCGGCACGCGACGACGTATCGAGGGCGAGAATCAGCACGTGGTGTTCGATCTGCAATGTTATACTCGCGCGCATCCCCATGCGCTCGCCTGTTCCTTCTGCCGAGAGCGCGGCTGCTACGCCCGCGATGCGGCAGTACTTCGATGCAAAGCGGCAGTATCGCGACGCGATCGTGTTCTTCCGGATGGGGGATTTCTACGAGATGTTCTACGAGGACGCGCTGACGGCGGCGCGTGCGCTCGAGCTGACGCTGACCTCGCGATCGAAGGATTCCTCCGGCGGCGCGATTCCGATGTGCGGCGTCCCGTTCCACGCTGCGGATTCGTACATCGCGCGTCTCGTGCGCAAAGGCTTCCGCGTGGCCGTCGTCGAACAAGTGGAGGATCCGAAGAAAGCGAAGGGGCTCGTGCGGCGCGAGGTCGTCCGCGTCGTCTCGCCAGGCACCCTGACGGACGCGGGATATCTCGACGCGCGTGAGCCCGCATTCCTCGTCGCGCTCGCGTCGATCCCGGACCGCGCGACGTTCGGCGTGGCGCTGCTCGACGTGTCGACGGGCGAGTTCAGCGCCGCGGAGTACGCGGGTACGGACGGACGCGAGGCGCTGGCGCACGAGCTTGCGACGATGCGTCCGCGCGAGGTGCTGGCGCCGCTCGGTTTCGACGAGGTGGCATCCATCGTCGCGGCCGCACGGATTGACGCCCGCGTGACGACCGCTGAACCCTGGACGTTCGAGTACGAATCGGCTCGCACGGTGCTGCTCACACAGCTTCGCGCGCAGACGCTTCAGGGATTCGGTCTGCAGGATCGGCCGGCGGCGGTCATGGCTGCCGGGGCCCTCGTTCAGCATCTCCGCGACACGCAGAAGGCGGAGCTCGCGCACGTGCGCGACATCGCGTTTCGCACCGGCGCGGACTGTCTGCTCATCGACGCGACGACGCTGCGCAATCTGGAGGTGTTCGAGGCCTCCGACGGCGGACGCACGGGGTCGCTGCTCCACGAGATCGATTGTACGATCACGCCGATGGGCGGCCGCCTGCTCCGCGCGTGGCTGCTCAGACCGCTCGTGGCGCTCGAGCGGATTCAGGATCGCCTCGACGCGGTCGAGGACTTCGCGTTTCGCGGAACCGCGCGCGCGAAGCTGCGCGAGACGCTGAAGAGCGTGCACGACATCGAGCGGCTCGTCGCCAGGGCCGCGCTCGGCACCGCCGGGCCGCGCGATCTCGTGTCGCTGCGGCAGTCGATCGCCGTGATCCCGCGCGTGCGGATGATCCTCGACGAGCTCCAGTCGCCGCTCCTCCGCAGCCTCGTCGCGGAGCTGGACGATCTCGCGGACGTGCGCGACGACCTGGACCGCACGCTCATCGACGAGCCCCCTGCGATCGCGCGCGAGGGCGGCATGATCCGCGACGGGCTGGATCCCGAGCTCGACGATCTGCGAAGCGTCAGCCGCGGCGGCAAGGCGCGAATCGCCGCGATGGAAGATGCAGAGCGCGCGCGAACCGGAATCTCCTCGCTGAAGATCCGCTACAACCGCGTGTTCGGCTACTACATCGAGGTGTCGAAGTCGAACCTCTCCAGCGTGCCGGCGGACTATCACCGCAAGCAGACGATTGCCGGCGGAGAGCGCTTCATCACGCCGGCGCTGAAGGAATACGAAGAAAAGGTGCTCGGCGCGGACGAGCGGATCGTCGAGCGCGAGCTGGAGATCTTCGAGGCGCTGCGGGGGCGCGTGGCGGCCGAAGCGCCGCGCGTCCAGGACAGCGCGCGCGCGCTCGCGTCGATCGACGTCCTTGGCGCGCTCGCCGAGACCGCCGCGCTCCAGAACTACACGAAGCCGCTGATGCACGCGGGCGACGAGTTCGTCGCCTCCGACGCCCGGCATCCCGTCGTCGAGCGCCACGTGGCGGACGCGTTCGTCCCCAACGACGTCACGCTCGAATCAGCCGAGCGGCAGGTCGTGATCCTCACCGGCCCCAACATGGGCGGCAAGTCCACCTACCTCCGCCAGTGCGCCCTGCTGGCGCTGCTGGCGCAGGCCGGATCCTTCGTGCCGGCGCGCAGCGCCAAGCTGCCGGTGATCGACAGGCTGTTCGCGCGCGTCGGCGCGTCCGACAACATCGCCCGCGGACAGTCCACGTTCATGGTCGAGATGCAGGAGACCGCCAACATCCTGCACGCCGCTACGTCGAGGAGCCTGGTGATCCTCGACGAGATCGGACGCGGCACCGCGACGTTCGACGGGCTCAGCCTCGCGTGGGCGGTCGCGGAGTATCTCGCGACGAACCCCAAGGGACGGCCGAAGACGATCTTCGCGACGCATTACCACGAGCTGACCGATTTGGCCGATGCGCTGCCCGCCGTCGCGAACTTCCACGTCGTCGTTCGCGAGTGGAAGGACGATCTGGTGCTGCTGCGAAAGGTGGTGCCGGGCCGCGCCGATCGCAGCTACGGTATCCAGGTCGCGCGTCTGGCCGGTCTTCCGCCGCCGGTCGTCGCGCGAGCCCGCGAGATTCTCGCCGGTCTCGAGCGGGACGAATTGTCGCGCGGCGGCCGTCCCTCGCTGAGCGGCGTCTCGGGCACTCGACAGCAGCCCGGATTGTTCGAGACCCCTTCGACGGCGGACGATCCGCTCAGGCGACGGCTGCGTGCGCTCGACGTCAACGCGATCACACCCCTGCAGGCGCTCTCGATGTTGGCGGAGCTGAAGGACGAGGCTGGCGAGTAAGGCCGCGACAGTCGTTGCGCTGCTGCTCTCCGTCGTGCTGGCCGCGCGCCTCGACGCCGCAACGCGGTACGACTGGCGCCTGAAGTTCCGCTCGATTCACACCGCACACTTCGACATTCACGCGCATCAGGGAGAGGAAGCGCTCGCGCGTCGGCTGGCGCGCATCGTCGAAGACGTCCGCGCGTCGCTGCAGCCCGCGCTGGGTCTGCCGCCGGGGCGTGTGCAGGTGATTCTCGTCGATCAGAGCGATCTCTCGAACGGCTGGGCCACGCCGTTTCCTTACGACACGATTGAAATCAGTGCGGCGCCGCCGGCAGGTGAAACGCTGATTGGCAACACGGACGATTGGCTGCGACTCGTCTTCACCCACGAATACACGCACATCCTCCATCTCGATCGCACGCGCGGCGTGCTGCGGATCGTCCGCGGTATCTTCGGCCGGGTGCCGATCGCATTCCCGAATACATTCCTTCCGATTTGGGCCGTCGAGGGGATTGCAACGTTCGAGGAAAGCCAGGCGACGGGCGAAGGACGCGTGCCCGCCGGAGACTTCCGGGTGATCGTCGATCAGGCGGCGCGGCAGCACCGCTTCGATTCCCGCGATCGCGCCGCCGGCGGGCTCGTCGACTGGCCATCGGGCAACGCCCCGTACGCATACGGCGCGTACTTTCATCAGTACCTGGCGGATCGGTATGGCAGCGATCGGCTGCGCGCGCTGGCCGACGCGCAAGCGGGACGCGTGCCGTTTTTCGGGTCGGGCGCCTTCAAGAACGTTTTCGGCCGCGGTATCGGCGCGCTGTGGAGCGAGTTCCGCGAATCGCGCCAAAACGGAGGTGAGTCGAGCACGACGGATGGTGTCGCGACGCGGATCACACACGACGGCTTCAACGTCGGTGCGCCCCGGTTTGCGCCGGACGGATCGATCTTCTACGCATTGGCCTCCCCTGACGCGTTTCCCACGCTGCGCCGGCTGCGTTCCGATGGACACGCCGAGTCGCTGCTGCCCAGGTATCTGGGGAATCGCACGTCAGTGCGCGCGCGCTGGATCGTGTTCGATCAGCTCGAGGTCGTGCGATCGGCCGCGCTCTACTCCGATGTGTACGCCGTTCGATCCGGTGAGACGGAGGTTCGGCGGCTGACACGCAATGCGCGCGCGTCCGATCCGGATCTGTCTCCCGACGGCACGACAATCGCGTGCATCGTGCAGGGGCACGGACGGGGCGCGCTCGCCATCCTGCGATTCGATCCCGATCGCGTGAC
The DNA here is from genome assembly GCA_025937075.1 of Vicinamibacteria bacterium. Next base: position 11,498 of record JAICSD010000083.1, read on the forward strand.
CACCCCGCAGATCATCGTCGACGAGGAGGACGCAGACTTCACTGGGCCGCGGTGGTCTCCTGACGGCCGGACGCTCGTCGTCGAGCGCCGAATCCGACAGGGCGATTACGAGCTGGTCCTGGTGGATGCCTTCAGCCACCAGATCCGCGTGCTGGCGGCGAGGCGCGGCGTCCGGCTCGTCACGCCGTCGTGGACGACGGATGGGCGGACCGTGTTGTTCGCCGCGAACGAGCGCGATGAACCGTTCAATATCTATGCGGCGTCGCTCGACGGAACGATCCGCAGAGTCACAGACTCGATCAGCGGTGCATCCGCGCCCGAGGTGTCGCCGGACGGCCGATCGCTGCTCTACGTCGGCTACACCGCTGATGGGTACGACCTGTTCACGATCCCGATGACGCCGGCATTGTGGACGCCCGTGAGCTGGCCCGCGCCGGTGTCCGCCGCCCTCCGCGCGGAGACTGCCCAGGCCGATGGCGAGCTCACCACCTATCGTCCGCTACGGACGCTGCGGCCGACGTACTGGATGCCCGTGATTGCAACGGATGCTGACGAACTGCTGATCGGTGCCGGCACCGCGACGACGGACGCGCTCGGGCGCCACAGCTACAGCGCGGACGCGGCGTGGACGGCAGGGCGCTCGCGCCCCGACTGGCACGCGTCGTACATCTACGATCGCTGGTGGCCCACGCTCTTCGCCGCGTACTCGGACGACACGGATCCCATTCGCGCCGGCAACGTGCGCACGCGCGAGATGCTGGCAGGCGCGCTCTTCCCCGTGCGTCGCGTGCGCTCGAGCGAAACGCTCATGGGCGCCGTCGACGTCGAGCAGGACACGTTCACCTGCATCGATACCTGCCGCACCGCATTGCCGGAGCAGCGGCGGAGCTCGCTTCGCGGCGGCTGGATCCACGACAGCCGTCGACTCTTCGGGTATTCCGTCAGCTCAGAGGAAGGCGCTCAGCTCGAGACCGCGTTCGAAACGACGCCCGCCGCGCTGGGCTCGACCG
>JAICSD010000499.1 GCA_025937075.1 Vicinamibacteria bacterium
CGTGAGCGGAATACAATCCCCGTGATGCCTGATCTCAGATTCGCCATTCGCACGCTCGCCAAGAGTCCGGGGTTCACCACGATTGCCCTCCTGACGATAGCGGTCGGCATCGGCGCGAACACGGCCATCTTCAGCGTCGTCCACGCGGTGCTGTGGCGCCCGCTGCCTTACCCGCATCCCGAGCGGCTGATGATGGTCTGGGTCTATAACCCGCGCCAGGGATTCGACAAGGACGTCGCGTCCTATCCGACGTTCGGTGACTGGCGGAATCAGAGCCGCAGCTTCGAGCAGATCGCCGCCTACTTTGGCGCCAGCGTCAGCCTGACCGGCGCCGGCGATCCCGCGCAGCTGCGCGGAGCGCGCGTGACCGCTGCCTTTTTTCCTGCCCTGGACGTGCAGCCCGCACTCGGCCGCTGGTTCAGCGAACAAGACGCCGCGGCCGGACACGAACGGGTGGTGATTCTCGATCACGGCTTGTGGCAGGGGCGATTCGGCAGCGATCCCGCGATTGTCGGCCGGACGATTCAATTGAGCGGCCAGCCGTACGAGGTGGTCGGCGTCATGCCCGAGGGATTTCGGTATCCGGATGACGCCACGCTGTGGCTGCCCCTTGCGCCGGCCGGACCGTACAAAGAGATCATGGAGTCGCGGGGCTCGTACTGGTTGAACGTGATCGGCCGTTTGCGTGCCGATTCGAACCAGGCGGCGGCGCAGGCCGAGTTGGACATCATCGCCCGCCAGCTCGAGCGGCAGTATCCGGATACGAACGGCGGTCAGGGCGTGCGGCTGACGGCGCTCCATGACGAGATCGTCGGCGACGCGCGGCGCGTGCTGCTCCTACTGTTCGGTGCGGTGGGGTGCGTGCTGCTCATCGCGTGCGCCAACGTCGCGAACCTGCTGTTGACGCGTGCGACCGGCCGTCACAGGGAGCTCGCGATTCGTGCGGCGCTCGGAGCGGGGCGGATCCGGCTCGCGAGACAGCTGCTCACGGAGAGTCTCGTGCTCGCGTTGGCGGGCGCAGCCACCGGACTGCTGCTCGCCACGTGGGGCGTTGCGGCACTGCGACAGACGGCGCCCGCGAACATCCCGCGCCTGGCCTCAATCGCGATCGACGTGCCGGGCATGTTCTTCACGCTCGGCATTGCACTCGTGACGGGCGTCATCTTCGGCGTCGCGCCCGCATGGCGGGGCGCGTCAGCGAACCAGTCGGAGGCACTGAAAGAGGGCGGGCGATCGGGCGGAGAGGGATCTCGCGCACGCCGTGTTCGTCACATCCTTGCCGTGAGTGAAGTCGCCGTCGCGCTCGTGCTGCTCGTCGGCGCGGGCCTGCTGGCGCGGTCGCTCGCCGTGATTGCAAAAACGGACCTCGGCTTCAACCCCCGCGACGTCCTCGCCGTCTCGATCGAGTTGTCGCGCCAGCGGTACGCCGACGATTCAAAGGTCATCCAGTTCTACGAGCAGATGGTCGAGCGAACATCGACGCTGCCGGGCGTGCGATCGGTCGGCCTTGGATCGTCGGTGCTGCTCGGCACACTGCCGCAATCGGCGACGTTGTTCGTCGAGGGACGCCCCGCACCGCGCAACGCGATCGATATTCCGGTGCCGTTCGACACGGTGACGAACGGGTACTTCGGAACACTCGGCATCCCGCTCACGCGCGGCCGCCTGTTCGGGCCCGAAGATGCTGCGGCCGCTCCGGCCCGTGTCCTCGTCAACGAGGCGTTCGTGCGGCGTTTCTTCCCATCTGACGATCCGATCGGCAAGCGCGTCACGTTCGACAATCCGCAGAACACAGACGTCCGGTGGCTCACCATCGTCGGGGTCGTCGCCGACACGCGCCGCGGCGGCATCGGCCGGCCGCCGTGGGCGGAGCTGTACTTCCCGCTCACGCAGTCGGCTGATCCGCGCCTCACAGTGCTCGTTCGGACAGCTGGCGACCCCATCCTGATGGCACGCGCCGTCCAAGGACAGCTGTGGGCGATTGATCCGGCACAGCCAGTCGCGAGTATCAGGACGCTGGAGGAACTGCTGGCTCGCGGGCAGGCGAATCGACGCTTCACGATGATGATGCTGGGCGTGTTCGCGGTCGTGGCGCTCCTGCTTGCCGCGGTCGGAATCTATGGCGTGATCGCGTACTCGACCGCGCAACGCGTGCACGAGATCGGGGTTCGCATGGCGCTCGGCGCGACACGCGTCGACGTGCTGCGCATGGTGCTGCGCGACGGCTTGCGCATCGGTGCGCTCGGGACCGTCATCGGCATCGCTGCGGCTGCGGCTGCGAGTCGCCTGCTCTCGGGTCTGCTTTTCGGCGTGTCGGTGCACGATCCGCTGACGTTCGTCGCGCTTCCGGCCGGCCTCTTGATGATCGCCGTCCTCGCCAGCTGGATTCCCGCGCGCCGCGCGCTTGCCGTCGAGCCGATTGCAGCGCTTCGCGGCGAATAAGGACGCCGCGAAGCCAGCCTGTCACTTCGCCGGCAGATGAACGCCTTCGGGATCAGCCAGGCGCAGCATCAGTCCCCATCCGAAGAAGTTGTTCGCGAGTGCCACGGCGACCTCGTTATCGCCCGGTTCCAGAGCTAAGGTGAAGGCGCCGTTCTCCAGCGAACATCGCCCGTCGGGCGCCTTTCTCGCGCTTTCCTGGTCGAACAGATTCTTGTCGGCATAGACCAGTTTCCCGTTCACGAACACCCACAGTTCACGCGTCCATCCGATATCGACCTTCTTCGTCTGCTTCCCGTCCGAAGTGATCGTCGTCTTCAGCCATGCGACCGCTCGGTTCGGCTCGTGCAGAGGCAGGCCATACTCGC
>JAICSD010000061.1 GCA_025937075.1 Vicinamibacteria bacterium
ACCGGCCATCGTGTCTGCACGTTCAGCACCTGGGCGGGCTGGAATCCGAGATCGACGCCGCGCAGTTTCACGAACGTGCGTACGAGCAGGAGCGCTCCCGACAGCAGCAGCACGACGAGGGCCACCTCACCGCCAATCAACCAACGCCGCACGCGGGCGCCCCTGGTCGTGGCAGATCGCGAGCCCGCGCGCAAGCGTCCGGTACGATCCCGGCGCGACGCGTCAATCGCCGGGGCCAGGCCAACGGCCACGACGCAAAGCGCGCCGAGGGCGATCGCAAAGAGAATCACGACTTCATCCACGATCGCGTCGCCCAGGCGCGGAATATCGGCGGGTGCGAGGCGGACCAGCACATCTCTGATCGACGCGGCGATCAGGAGACCCGCGCCCACCGCAAGCGCGCAGAGGAGGAGCGCCTCGCTCAGGCACTGCCGAATGAGGCGTCCGGTTCCGGCACCGAGCGCGATCCTGACGCGCATCTCATGGCGGCGCGCCATCGCACGAGCGAGCGACAGGTTCGCGACGTTGGCGCATCCAATCAGCAGCACGCCGAAAACGCTGCCGAGCAGCAACAGGAGCCCGGCTCTCGCATCGAGCGTGTCCGAGCCGCTGAGTGGCTCGACGCCGGCCGTCCAGCCTCGATTGCTGTCGGGATGTTCGGACGCGAGTTGCGCGGAGATCGCGGCCAACTCGGCACGTGTGCTCCCGATGGAGGCGCCGGACGCGAGCCGTCCGGCAGCGAGATACGTGCGCGCGCGACGCTGCTCGTTTGGCAAGGGTCCAGGAAACGCCTGGTTTGCCCATGCCTCCGCGCCTTCAGGAAACGTGAAACCGCGGGGCATGACGCCAATGATCCGAGCGGAAAATCGGTCCTCGACCCTGACGGAACGCTCGAGGATGTCTGGCGCGCCGCTGAACGCGCGCTGCCACAGGCCGAAGCTGATGATGACGTTGCGCCCTTCGCTCGATGTCCCCGGCTGCTGTGCGTCCGGAAGGAACGTCCGCCCGAGGAGTGGTGCAACACCGAGCATGCGGAAGACGGATGGCGACACGCGAGCGATGCGAACCGGCTCGATCCGGTCGCCAAACGTCCACAGCGTTTGTCCGTCGGTGGGAAGTGTGTAAGCGGCGAGCGACTCGAGCGATCGACTTCTCGCCCGCCAGTCGACGAACGTGCCGGCGGATACCTGCCCGCGATCGACGCCCTGCGCAGGGCTGACCTCGTAAAGGCGCACCAGCCGTTCCGGATCCGGATACGGGAGCGGCTTCAGCAGCACGGCGTAGACGACGGAAAAGACGGCGCTGTTCGCGCCGATGCCCAGCGCGAGCGCCAGTACCGCACTGACGGTGAATCCCGGCGCGCGCGCCAACGCCCGAGCGGCGTACCGGAAGTCGTGAAGCATGCGTCCGACTACTGCGCCGTCTCCCCAGGCTTGAGCACGAGCACGTCAATCCCCAACGGCTCGACCAGCTTCTTGAACCGCTCCGGTGTGCCCGTCAGGACGGGGAACGTGCCGTAATGCATCGGAACGACCTGGCGCACTCCGAGCATCTCGCTCGCGCGGGCCGCCGCTTCGGGCCCCATCGTGAAGTGATCGCCGATGGGAAGAAACGCAATGTCCGGCGCATACAGCTCCCGAATGAGGCGCATATCGCCGAAGAGCGCCGTGTCGCCGGCAAAGTAAATCGATCGATTGTCCTCGAAACGGATCACGAATCCTGCCGGTTCGCCGAGATACACCGACGTGCCATCCTCGCTGATGCTGCTCGAATGGAGCGCGGGCGTCAGCGAGATCTTGAGTCCCTTCACCTCGGCCGTGCCACCGATGTTCATGCCGACGACTTCCTTCAAACCTTTCCCCTGAAACCACGACGCCAGCTCGAAGATGGCGACGACGGGTGCGTTCGTTGCTCTTCCGATCGCCACCACGTCGGTCGTGTGATCGGCATGGCCGTGCGAGACGCAGATGATGTCGGCCTTGTCGATCTTCGCGCCGGCCGGCGCCTTCGGATTGCCCGTGAGCCACGGATCCATCACGATGCGTTTTCCGCCCGGTGAACCGAGCACGAACGTCGCGTGCCCGAACCACGTAATCGAGAGTCCAGCCATCCCGCCAGTATAATAATTGGAGGTGTCCACCGCCCCTCTCAATTTCATTCGCGGCCGCAAGAAGCGGGTTGACGAGCTTCCGCGCCAGCCGAAGCCCGAGTGGCTGAAGGTGCGGGCGCCTGGCTCGCCGAACTACCACCGCCTGAAGGGGATCATGCGCGGCCTCGGGCTGCACACGGTGTGCGAGGAGGCGAACTGCCCGAACATCGGCGAGTGCTGGCACCACGGCACGGCGACGTTCATGATTCTCGGCGACGCCTGCACACGCTCCTGCGGCTACTGCAACGTGGTCCACGGAACGCCGAAGCCGCCGGACGACGCGGAACCAGTGAAGGTTGCAAGCGCAATCCATGCGCTCGATCTCGCCTACGTCGTCGTCACTTCGGTCGATCGCGACGATCTGCCGGACTTCGGTGCGTCGCACTTCGCTCGCACGATTCTGGAGACCCGCGCGCGCGTGCCGCACTGCCGCCTCGAAGTGCTCATTCCCGATTTCCGGGGCAGCGAAGCGTCGCTGCGGACCGTGCTGGACGCGCGGCCGGACATCCTCAATCACAACATCGAGACGGTTCCGCGTCTGTACCGAACCGCGCGCCCGGGCGGGCGCTACGATCGCGCGCTGCAGCTGCTGCGCCGTTCGCGCGAGATCGCGCCATCGATTCCGACGAAGTCGGGCCTGATGGTGGGATTGGGCGAAGAATGGGACGAGCTCGTGACGACGCTGGCAGATCTCCGCGCGGCGGGCGTCGAGATCGTCACCATCGGTCAGTATCTGCGTCCCTCGCTCGCGAACCTGCCCATGGCGCGCTACTACACGCCTTCCGAGTTTGCGGAGCTGAAGCGCATTGGCCTCGATCTCGGGTTCGGCCACGTGGAATCGGGACCGCTCGTGCGCAGCTCGTATCACGCGCACGAGCAGACGCAGTCCTACGAAGCCGCGGCGCGTATGTAGGGCGCCCCTTTCAGGGGTGCCGCAGCAGGGCGGGCCTGAAAGGCCCGCCCTGTGTCCGATGCTGGAAGCCATCCATCAGCAGATCGTCGACTGCACGCGCTGCAGACGGCTGCGCACCTACTGCGCGCGCGTCGCGCGCGAGAAGAAGGCCGCGCATCGCGACGACGTGTACTGGGGGAAGCCCGTGCCGGGCTTCGGCGATCCGAAAGCGCGGCTGCTCGTGCTGGGGCTCGCGCCGGCGGCACATGGCGCGAACCGCACCGGACGCGTGTTCACGGGGGACGGATCGGGCGATTTCCTCATGCGGGCGATGCACAGCGCCGGGTTCGCGAACATTCCGACCTCGCAGCACACCCGCGACGGCCTCGCGCTCGCGGATGCCTTCGTCACCGCCGCCGTTCGGTGTGCTCCGCCTGACAACAAACCCACACCCGGCGAGATCGCGGCATGCCACGCGCACCTCGTCGCTGAGACGGCCGCGCTGCCGAACGTCCGCGTCATCGTCTGTCTCGGACGCATTGGGTTCGACGCCGCGTGGCGCCTCCTCGCCTCGCGCGGGATCATCGTCCGTCCTCGTCCGCCCTTCGCCCACGGTGCGCTCTACCGCACCGAAGGGCTGACCCTGATTGCCTCCTATCACCCCAGCCGCCAGAACACGAACACGGGAAAGTTGACGCCGGAGATGCTCGCCTCAGTGTTCGATCTGGCACGGCAGGAGGTTCGGCGGTCCTGAAGGACCGCCCACGACCAGCGGTCGTGGCGCGGCCCTTTCAGGGCCGCGTTCTTGCACCACATCCGGTGAGGGGGAAGCGATGAGGAACCATCTTGCTCATATCTGGGCGGCCGCGCTGATCAGCTCGCTTGCAATCGCCTGCTCGGGCCGGACCACGTCGTCCGAGAACGAGTGGGTCGACCAGGGGGCCGGCGGGCGAGGCCAGCACGAGCGCATCAAGATCGAAGGATGTGTGCAGGCCGCTCCGGGCCAGAACGAATACGCGCTGAAGGAAGTCTACATGCCGCCGCCGGCCGCGCAGCCGGTACAGCAGGACACGATGGAGCATCCCGTCGTCAGCAACGGCTCCTGGGTGCGGCTGACTGGAGGATCTCAGGATCTGAAGGGCTACGTGGGACAACGCGTCACGATCATCGGCAAGGTCGACGACCTGGGCACGAACACCATTGGCACATCCGGCCGCACACCGGCGCAGACGCCGGAGGCACGCGCCGGCCGGCCGTCCACCGTGCCGCCGCCGAGCGCGGACGCGAACGGCAACGCGCCGTTGATTGCGGTGGAGACGATCGACAAGATGAATCAGGCCTGTTCGACGCGGTAATCACGACCGATCAGCCTCAGGCTCGCTTCGGCCGATAGACATGGGTGGCCGTGCCGAAGAACACTTCGGCCGACTCCATCACGGTCTCCGAAAGCGTCGGGTGCGGGTGGATCGTCATCGCGACGTCCCTCGCCGTCGCGCCCATCTCGATCGCGAGCACGCCTTCGGAGATCAGCTCGCCGGCGCCGGGACCGCAGATTCCGACGCCCAGCACTCGTTCGCTATCGGGATCGATGACGAGCTTCGTGAGGCCGTCGGTCCGCCCGAGGGAGATCGCGCGCCCGGACGCCCCCCAGGGAAACTTCGCGACGGAGATTTTGCGTCCGCTGCTCTGCGCGTCGGTCTCCGTCAACCCGCACCAGGCAATCTCCGGATCGGTGAACACGACGGCGGGAATCGCAGCCGGCTCGAACGCGACGTTGCGATCGCCGGCAATCGCGTCCACGGCGGCGCGCCCTTCGTGCGATGCCTTGTGCGCGAGCATCGGCTCGCCCGCGACATCCCCGATCGCGTAGATCGACGGCTCTGCCGTCCGCCGGCTCTCGTCGACGACGATGAAGCCGCGCTTGTTCACCTCGACGCGCGTCTTCTCGAGACCCGGAACCGCGGAGTTCGGACGCCGGCCGATGGAGACGAGCACGCGATCGAACCTCTGATCGCCCGACTTCGCCTCGCCCTCGAGCGTCACGGTGATGCCGCTCTTCGAGGCGTTCATGCCCGTCACCTTCGTGTTCAGCCACACGGCCTCGCAGATCGCATTGATCCGCTTGGCGAGGATGTTCACGAGATCGCGATCGGCGCCCGGAAGAAGCCCGGCCGTCATCTCGACGACGCTCACGCGGCTGCCGAGCGCGGCGTACACGCTGCCCAGTTCGAGGCCGATGTAGCCGCCGCCGACCACGAGGAGCGACGTGGGGATGTCGGGCAGATCGAGCGCGCCCGTGGAGTCCATGACGCGCGGATCGTCGATCGACAGGCCGGGAATCGACGCCGGACGCGAGCCGGTCGCGAGGATGCAGTGCTCGAACGTCAGGGTTTCGGTGCGGCCGTCGGTCAGCGCCACGTCCAGCGTACGCGCATCGCGAAAGCTCGCCATGCCCTGGAGGTGCTGAATCTTTCTGAGATTCCGGACCTGACCGGCGCCGGCGGTGAGCTGTCCGACGACCTTGTTCTTGAACTCGCGGAGCTTGTCGAGGTCGACCTCCGGTTTCTGGAAGCGCACGCCGAAATCCGCGGCATGCGCGGATTCGGTAATCACATCCGCGACGTGCAGCAGCGCTTTCGACGGGATACAGCCGCGATAGACGCAGACACCGCCCGGATTCTTCTCCGGATCGACGAGCGTGACCTGCAGGCCTCGGTCCGCGGCATAGAACGCCGCCGCGTAGCCGCCCGGGCCCGCGCCGACGACGACAAGCTGTGTGGAAGCGATCCCGGCCTCCTCAGAGCGCGAGCACGAACGGCTGTTCGAAGGCTTCCGCCACCCAGCGCAGGAAACGCGCGGCATCGGCGCCGTCGATGACGCGGTGATCGTACGAGAGCGACAGCGGCAGCATCATGCGCGGCTGGAAGCTCTGGCCGTCGAACACCGGCTCGTAACTCCCGCGGGAGATCCCGAGGATTGCGACCTCGGGCCAGTTGACGATCGGCGTGAACGACGTCCCGCCGATCCCTCCGAGGTTCGTGATCGTGATGACGCCGCCGGACATCTCGTCGAGCGAGAGCTTGCCCGCACGCGCCTTCTCCGACGCCTTCGCGAGCTCCGCCGCCAGCTCCGTGATCCCCTTCGAATCGACGTCGCGAACGACTGGTACGAGCAGCCCGCGATCGGTGTCGACCGCGACGCCGATGTGCGTGTACTTCTTGTACACGAGCTGCCCCGCCGCCTGATCGATCGACGCCGTGAACTGCGGGAACTTCTTCAGCGCGGCCGCGAGGATTTTCAGCGCAATCGCCGTCACCGTCAGCTTCCCGCCCGCCCGCTCGACGCGCGGCCCGTACTCCTTCCGCAGCGCTTCGAGCGCGGTGATATCCGCCTTGTCGTGCTGCGTGACGTGGGGAATGACGTTCCAGGCGTGGCCGAGATGCTCGGCGGTCTTGCGCCGGATGTTGCTGAGCGGCGTGCGCTCGGTCGCTCCCCACTTCTCGAAATCGGGCAGCGGCCGCACGGTCCCGGGGACGGCCCCCGCGGCGCCGGGTGCTGTGCCGGACATCGCCTGCCTCACGAACGCGTGCACATCGTCCGCGGTGATGCGCCCCGACGGACCTGAGCCCGAGACCTGCCGGATCTCGACGCCAAGCTCGCGCGCGATGCGACGGACGGAGGGAGCGGCCGCAGGCGCCGGACCTTCGGCCGCCGGCTGCGACGCGGCGAGGGGACGAGCGACCCGGCTGATGTCGACGACTTCGCCGCGCTTCTGCCGCTTCGAGGGTTCCGGGCCTTCCGCGCGTTCCGCGGGTTCCGATCGTTCCTCACGTTCCGCGGTCGCCTGCTGGCTGAGTCCGCCCTCTTCCGCCGCTCCTTCGGGCTGCGGCTTCGGCCCTCTTGCCTTCGATTCGGCAACGTTCTTGTCCGCGTTGTCCGCGTTGTCCGCGCTACCCGCGGCCGCCTTCCCGTTGCCCGCTTCGTCCAGGACGAGGATCGCCTGGCCGACCTTCACCTTCTCACCCGCCTTGACCTTCACATCCTTGACCGTGCCGGCGACCGAGGAGGGCACTTCGATCGTCGCCTTGTCGGTCTCCAGCTCGAGGACGGGCTGATCCTTCGTGATGCCGTCGCCGGGCTTCACGAGAATCCGCAGCACGTCGCCGGCCGTGACGTTCTCACCAAGTTCGGGGAGCTTGAATTCGATCATGCTATGACCTTGCGGGGTTCGGCTTCTCGGTATCGATGCCGAGATCCTTGATCGCCTGCTGCACGAGCGAGGCCTCGACCTGCCCGTCCTTCAGCAGCTCGGCGAGCGTGGCGACGGCAACGAAGCGCGCGTCCACTTCGAAGAAGTCGCGCAGGCCGCGGCGATCTTCGCTTCGGCCGAAGCCGTCGGTCCCGAGCGACCGGATGCGCCGCGGCATCCAGCGATCGAGCGAATCGGGCAGCACCTTGAGGTAATCGGATGCGGCCACGAGCACGCCCGGCGCGTTGCCCAGGCAGGCGGTCACGTGCGGCACGCGCGGCGTCTCGCCCGGGTGCAGCATGTTCCAGCGATCGCACGCGTGTCCGTCGCGGTACAGCTCCTGATAGCTGGTCACGCTCCAGACGTCGGCGGCCACGCCGTACTTCTGCAGGATTTCCTGCGCAGCGACGACCTCGTTCAGGATGGCGCCGCTGCCGAGGAGCTGCGCGCGCAGCTTGGCTTCCTGATTCGCGGCAGTCTTCAGCCGGTACATCCCCTTCAGAATGCCTTCACGGGCGCCCTTCGGCATCTCCGGATGCGTGTACTGCTCGTTCATCACGGTGAGGTAATAGAAGATGCTCTCCTGCTCGCCGTACATGCGCCGGATGCCGTCCTGGATGATGAACGCGAGCTCGTACGCGTATGCGGGATCGTACGAGATGCAGTTGGGATAGCACAGCGAGTACACGTGGCTGTTGCCGTCCTGGTGCTGCAGCCCTTCGCCGGCGAGCGTCGTGCGTCCGGCCGTGCCGCCCAGGAGGAACCCGCGCGTGCGCGAATCGGCGGCGGCCCAGATCAGATCGCCGATGCGCTGGAACCCGAACATCGAGTAGTAGATGAAGAAGGGGATGGTGTTCACGGCGTGATTCGCGTACGCCGTGCCGGCCGCGATGAACGAGGACATCGATCCGGCCTCGGTAATCCCCTCCTCGAGGATCTGGCCGTCCTTGGCCTCCTTGTAATACAGGAGGGTGTCCATGTCGACGGGCTCGTAGCGCTGGCCCACGTGCGAGTAGATGCCGACGGCGCGGAAGAGCGCCTCCATCCCGAACGTGCGCGCCTCGTCGGGCACGATCGGCACCACGAGGTGGCCGATTTCCTTGTCGCGCAGCAGCTTCGACAGCATCCGCACGAACACCATCGTCGTCGACGCCTTGCGCGCTTCGGTGCCCTTGTAGAACTCCTCGAACAACTCCTCGAGCGACGGGCGGAGCGGCTCGACGCGGACGGCGCGCGACGGCACGTAGCCGCCCAGCGCCTTGCGGCGGTCGCGCAGATATTCGAGCTCCGTGCTGTTGTCGGCAGGCCGGTAGAACGGCGCCTCGGCGATCTGCTCGTCCGATACCGGGATGCCGAATCGCGTGCGGAACGAGCGGAGGTCCGACTCGTTCATCTTCTTCTGCTGGTGCGTGACGTTCTTGCCTTCACCCGCCTCGCCGAGGCCGTAGCCCTTGATCGTGCGCGCGAGCACGACGGTCGGCTGCCCCTTGGTGTCGATCGCCACGCGGTAGGCGTTGAACACCTTCAGCGGATCGTGCCCGCCGAGGCGCAGCCGCTTCAACTGCTCGTCGGAGTAGTGCTTCACCATCTCGAGCAGCCGCGGGTCGGCGCCGAAGAAGTGCTCGCGCAGATACGAGCCGGATTCGACCGCGTACTTCTGGTAGTCGCCGTCGACGACCTCGCCCATCCGCTTCGTCAACAGGCCATCGGTGTCTTTCGCGAGCAGCGGATCCCAGTCGCAGCCCCACAGCACCTTGATGACGTTCCAGCCGGCGCCGCGGAAAATGGCTTCGAGCTCCTGGATGATCTGCCCGTTGCCGCGAACGGGACCGTCGAGCCGCTGCAGGTTGCAGTTGATGACCCAGATCAGGTTGTCGAGCTTCTCGCGAGCGTCAAGACAGATCGCGCCGAGCGTTTCGGGTTCGTCCGTCTCGCCGTCGCCGAGGAACGCCCAGATCTTGCCGGCCGACGTCGTGCGGAGATTGCGATCCTCCAGATAGCGGCTGAACCGCGCCTGGTAGATCGACATGATCGGTCCAAGCCCCATGGAGACCGTGGGGAACTGCCAGAAGTCCGGCATGAGCCACGGGTGCGGGTACGACGACAGACCGCCGCCTGGCTTCAGCTCGCGGCGGAAGTTCTCGAGCTGCTCGACCGAGAGCCGTCCTTCGAGGAACGCGCGCGCGTACATGCCGGGCGACGCATGCCCCTGGAAATACACGAGGTCGCCGTCGCCGTCCGCTTCGGGGCCGCGGAAGAAGTGGTTGAAGCCGATCTCGTACAGCGTCGCCGCGGACGCGTACGTGGAGATGTGGCCGCCAATGCCGTCCGATACGCGGTTCGCGCGCACGACCATGGCCATCGCGTTCCAGCGGATCAGGCTCTTGATGCGCCGCTCGATCTCCTGGCTGCCGGGCAGCGGCACTTCGTCTTCCGCGCGGAGGGTGTTGATGTAGGGCGTGACGGCCGTGAACGGGAGCGAGACGCCGTGGGTGCGGGCGTGATGCCGGATGCTCGTGAGCAGCCGCTCCACGCGGCCGCGATCACCCTGCTGGATGACGTAGTCGAGTGATTCGCGCCACTCCCGCTGTTCGAGCGCTTCGATGTCGGAGTTGTCGCGGGGTGCCGTATTTCTCATCGGGGGTCAATCCTCGAGGAATCCTGTCGGGCTACAATCCTTCTATTGTAGGTCAAAAGACGTGATGCCCTCCATCCGTACATTCCTCTCTCGCACGGCTGTGTGGCTGTGGTGTGCGGCCATGTTGTACGGCGCCAGCCAGGATTTCACAACGATGCCCACGCTTGCCCAGCTTCAGAAGATGACCGCTCGATTCGCGCCGGCGGACATCGGCGCGGACCTGTCCTCGCTGCCGAAGAACGAACGCGATGCGCTTGCAAAGCTGGTCGAGGCCGCGCGCGTCATGGACGCGCTGTTCCTGCGGCAGGTCTGGGCCGGCAACGACGCGATGCTGCAGGAGCTGTCGCGCCTCGCCGCAGTGCCGGCAGGACCGCGCGCATCCCGATCCGCCGCCGCGAGGCTCCATTACTTTCTGATCAACAAGGGCCCGTGGGATCGGCTGAATCACGATCAGCCGTTCGTTCCCGGCGCGCCAGCGAAGCCGGACGGCGCGAACTTCTATCCGGCAGGGGCAACGAAGGAAGACGTCGAGAAATGGATCGATTCGCTCACCGGTGATGAGAAGACGGCCGCGACCGGATTCTTCACCACGGTCCGCCGCGGCGAGGATCACTTCCTCGTGATCCCCTACAGCATCGAGTACCAGGGTGAACTCGCGCTCGCCGCGGATCTGCTTCGCCAGGCGGCCGACCTCACCAACGACGCCACGCTGAAGACATTCCTCACGAGCCGCGCGGACGCCTTCCTCAGCAACGACTATTACGCGAGCGACGTCGCGTGGATGGAGCTCGACGCGGCGATCGAGCCGACGATAGGCCCGTACGAGGTGTACGAGGACGAGTGGTTCAACTTCAAGGCGGCGTTCGAAGCCTTCATCACCGTCCGCGACGAGGCCGAATCGAACAAGCTGCAGGCGTTCAGCGATCACCTGCAGGAGCTCGAAGACAACCTGCCCATCGATCCGAAATACCGCAACCCCAGGCTTGGCGCGCTCGCGCCGATTCGCGTCGTGAACGAGATCTTTGCGGCGGGGGACGGCAACCGGGGCGTGCAGACGGCCGCGTACAACCTTCCGAACGACGAGCGCGTCGTGCGCGAGAAGGGCACGAAGCGCGTGATGCTGAAGAACGTGCAGGACGCGAAGTTCCGGATGGTGCTGCTGCCGATCTCGAAGGTGGCCCTGCCTGCGGTGGACCAGGCGAAGGTGTCGTTCGACGCGTTCTTCACCCACATCCTGATGCACGAGCTGATGCACGGTCTCGGGCCTCACAACATCACGGTGAACGGCCGCGCCACGACGGTCCGGCAGGAGTTGAAGGAGACCTACAGCACGATCGAGGAAGCAAAAGCCGACGTGTCCGGCTTGTGGGCCCTTCGCTATCTCGCGGATCACAAGCAGCTCGATCCCGCCGTCGGCCGGTCGATGTACACGACGTTCCTCGCGTCGGCGTTCCGATCGATCCGGTTCGGTGTCAACGAGGCGCACGGCCGCGGCATCGCCATCCAGCTCAACTCGTTTCTGGACAGCGGTGCGTTCAAGGCTCGCCCGGACGGGACCTTCACCGTCGATGGGGCGAAGATCGGCGACGCGGTCACGGCGCTCACGCGCGATCTGATGATGCTCCAGGCCGAGGGAGACTACGCGAAGGCGAAGGATCTGATCGATCGCCTCGGCGTAGTCCGCCCGGAGATTCAGAAGGTGCTCGACAAGCTCGCCGACGTCCCGGTGGACATCGAACCGAAGTTCACGACTGCGTCGGGGCTCACAGGAGCTCAGGAGATCAAGAGATAGATCACAGGAGATCAGGAGTTCAGGAGAAAAAATTGCAAAGTCTCTCCTGATCTCTTGAACTCCTGTGATTTCTCCTGGTCTCCTGGGCTCCTGTGAACCTTACTGCGGAATCTTGAGCGTCTGGCCTGGCTTGATCTTGTCCGGGTCGCTCAACTGATCGCGGTTGGCGTTGAAGATCTTCATGTACTCGTTCGCGTTGCCGAAGTGCTCCTTCGCGATCTTGCTCAGCGTGTCGCCCGCCTTGACGGTGTAGGTACGTTCAGCGGTGGCCGCCCCGCCTGACGTCCCCACGGGCTGCGCCGATGGCACGACCTTGATGTCGGCGATGATGTCCTTCTGCCAGTCCGGCACTGTCTTGATTGCGTTCCAAATCTGATTCTTGTCGTCATCGGAATGGACAGTGCCACGAAAGTTGAGCTTGTCCCCTTCCTGCTGAGCCGAGCCGTCGAAGTGCAGCGATTTCGCAGTTTGGATGGCGTGGTTGTATTTCGCGCGTAGATCCATGCATGACCTCCTCGTTGAATCCGCGCAAAGGGTTCAATACCCGTACCCGCCAAGCCAACCTCCCAACGCCCAACCTCCAACCAGCGACAACTGACGACAACTCACAACCGGCAACCGGCAACCGGCAACCGACCTCTTCAGCGTAAGATCCCCCGACGTGCCGCGTCCGCATCCCGCTCTGAGCTTCGGCCGCCCGCAAGTGTTCGCACACCGCGGCGGATCGGCGCTGCGTCCGGAAAACACGTTTGCCGCATTCGATCATGGCCTCTCGCTCGGCGCGGACGGACTCGAGCTGGACGTTCACCTCTCGAAGGACGGCATCGTCGTCGTGCATCACGATGGGACGCTGGAGCGGACCACGAACGGCCGTGGCCCGGTCGGCGCGTGCACCGCTCGCGAGCTCGCCGGGCTGGATGCCGCGGCGCATTTCGGTGGTCCTGAATTTCCGCTGCGGGGCCAGGGATGGGGCATTCCGATGTTCGCCGACGTCCTGCGCCGGTACCGCGGGATTCCCGTCATCGTGGAGCTGAAGGTGAACGAACCGCAGCTCGCACATCGCGCGATCGATCTCATCCGGGAGGCCAACGCCCTCGATCGCGTCGCGCTCGGATCGTTTGGGACGCGCGTCCTGCGCGCCGCGCGCGCGTACGAGCCGCGCATCATCACCGGATCGTCGCGCGAAGAGACACGGCTGGCGCTGTATCGATCCTGGTGCCGCATTCCGGTGTGGCGGCCGGCATTCGATGCCTATCAGGTTCCGGAGGTCTCCGGCCGCACGCGCGTGGTCTCACCGCGCTTCGTTCGCGACGCGCACGGCGCCGGCGTTGCCGTGCAGGTGTGGACCGTCGACGACCCGGCGGACATGCAGCGCCTTCTCTCCTGGGGTGTGGACGGCATCATCAGCGATCGGCCGGACATTGCCGTCGAGGTGGTACGGCGCTTCGCGCAGCCCCGGCCTCCCCGCCATTCGCGCATTCAGAACTGCTAATATCGCCCCATGCCCTCCTCGAACGTTTCCTCCCTGGGCGCCCTCCGCAAGGAAGTCGAAGCCAAGCGCGTGTTGCGGCGTCCGGTCAAGCACGAAATCCGGGAAAACCTGATCCGTAAGCTGCGTGCGAACGAAGTGCTGTTCCCCGGCATCATCGGTTACGACGAGTCCGTCGTGCCGCAGGTGGTGAACGCCATCCTGTCGCGGCACAACTTCATCCTCCTCGGGCTGCGCGGCCAGGCGAAGACACGCATCCTGCGCGGCCTCACCGGGCTGCTCGATGACACGCTTCCCGTGATCGCGGGCTGCGAGATCCACGACGACCCGCTCGCGCCGATCTGTGCTGCATGCCGCGCGCGGCTGCGCGAAGCCGGCGACGATCTCCCGATCGCGTGGCTCCCGCCCGACTCCCGCTACGTGGAGAAGCTCGCGACGCCCGACGTCACGGTGGCCGACATCATCGGCGACGTGGATCCGATCAAGGCCGCGCGCGGCGGGCACCTGCTCTCCGACGAGCTCACCATCCACTACGGCATGCTGCCGCGCGCGAACCGCGGCATCTTCGCGCTGAACGAGCTCCCCGACCTGGCGGGCAAGGTGCAGGTCGGGCTGTTCAACATCATGCAGGAAGGCGACGTCCAGATCAAAGGCTATCCCGTTAGGCTCTCGCTCGACGTGCTGCTCTGCTTCACCGCGAACCCCGAGGACTACACGGCGCGCGGCAAGATCATCACGCCGCTCAAGGACCGCATCG
>JAICSD010000417.1 GCA_025937075.1 Vicinamibacteria bacterium
CATGTCGTCGTACACGGCTTCCATCCCGCCGCGCATGAAATACGCTTCGTGCCAGAAGCCCGTGCCTCCCGAATCGTGCAGGAACTTCTGCCACCAGATGCGATGCGGATCCGAACGCGCCCAGCGCTCGAGCGACTCGAAGTCGCGCCAGTACTGGCGCATCCCCGCGTGCGGCGGAACGAGCGTGAAGAGGAAATTTTCGTGAAGCAGAAGGCCATCCGGGGCCGCCTCGACGGACTTCGAAATCTGAGGACCGAATCCGAACAGCGTCTTCAATCCGGCCAGCGCATTGACACGCATGCCGAGATAAATGACGACCAGATCCGGATAGCCGGTCAGATCGACGGTGCGCCGATCGACTCGCGATACCACGTGAACGTCACCTGGGCTTGAACTCGATCGTCGCAGCGCGACGGCCGGGCGTACGAAAGCCGCGCACGTACTTCAGCGACCCGGGCGTCGGATATTTCTGGGCGTACGCGCGCTCGACGGCATTCCGGATCGCTTCGCTTCGCACCGGCACGGCACGGACACGAATCCGCCGCTTCCCTACCTCGATCGCGCCGAGCGGATCTTCCAGGAACGTGCGATACCAGCCGAATGCCTTTCGCGACCACGAGCGCGCGAACACCCGGCCGCCGATCACGATCGGCCAGATTCCCGTGAACCGGTGATCGGATTCGGCACCGGCGCGCACACCGAGGATCTTGCTGCGATCGATCACCGAGACGACTGCGTGTGGAAAACGCCGCGATGAGGTTTGAGCCATGAATCCGCTAAATCGGGCGCCCGATCTCCCAGTGATGTCCAAATGGATCGACGATCCGTCCGAGGCGCCAGCCGTAATCGTCGGCGACCGGCGCAACCTGCCGCGCGCCTGCCGCGACGGCTCGCGCGCACACCGCGCCCGGATCCTCCACGATGAGCAGCATCCTCACCGAGCAGCCGCCCAGCGTTTCAGGGCTGTAGTTCAGATGTTCCGGCGATTCTTCTGCCACCCAGAACGCCGCGCCGGACACGGCGAGCTGCGCGACGCCGCCGCCGTCCACGCGATACAGCTCGTCTGCGCCGAACGCAGTCTTGTAGAACTCGATCGCGCGCGGCCAGTCGCGGACGGACAGTGTGGCGGTAATGGACGTGTGGAAGGCCGTCGAGGCAGCGGCGCCGCTCATGCTAGCGTCCTCCGAGTGAGGCACAGCATACCGCAGAGCGGCGAATCAGCGCGCCGCACCGCTCTCGAGGATGATGCGGCGATACGCCGTCAATGACGGTGTCCCATCATCCTGGACGACAAGGATGATGTGCGCGACACCGGGCGTTCGCAGCGTGGCGGAAGCAATCGCGCGATCCGCGCCCTCGACGGTGGCTCGCGGCGGCGGTTGCGGCGGACTCTCCGCCGCGGTCGACGGGATCCCGCCCTCCCCCTGGGTGCCTCCGCCGCCGTTCGGGACGGTCGGACCAGCGGCCACTGGCCGGCCGGGAATGCCGGTTCCCGCCTCCGGATAGAAGAACCAGTTGAACGTGACGCGGTTGCCATCGGGATCCGTCGTGCGCGATGCGTCGAGCGTGACCGGCTTCCCGACTTCGGTCTTTATCACGAGGGGTGCCTTGCCCGCTTGCCCGTTCACGACGACCTGCGGGTTGTGGTTCGCATGGCGCCCGTCCTTGATCGTCCAGTCCATGCGTGCAGCGAAGTCGTGCTGGAACGCGGTACGCCATCGCCAGATCGTCGCCTGATCCGACGTATGGGGACGTCCATCGATGCCGATCACGGTGTCGCGTGAGCTGTCCCTGCCCGGATATGAGTCTCCACCCTGCGTCCAGAACGGACGCGGTTCGCCGGAGAACTGCCGCCAGACATATCGCCCGCCCCACCCGCCGTACGTGGGGCTCATGAAGCTCGCAAGGCCGTTGTCGATCAACCCGAGGAACGACGGCGTGTCCCCTTCGTGAATGCAGCACGGGCGGATGTAGAGCGTGCCGAGCGGCCCCTTGCTGCGGATGTTCGTCGAGACCCACGCGTCCGTGAAGGTCGTGAAATCGGCCCCGTCGGCGTTGCGATAGAACCGGTCGCCGCTGATGCCCGTCCACGTCGCGAGATAGTACTGCTCGCCGTCGGTCGTCGACGGCATGGCGATGTAGCTCAGCGCGGGAAACTCACGCCGTATCCACGGCCCGCCATCGTCCTGATCGGAGATCGCATAGACCCGCAGCCTGGAGACGAATGCTGCGACTGCCGGCGCGGGACGCGTGTCGCGGACGTGCGACAGCGCCTGCGCAAGCGTGTTCGTTCCGCCCCATGCAAGCACCCACAGCGGGCGCGGGTCGTTCCTGTCCACCGCCCGGATGATCAGCTCCGCGCCCGCGGACATTCGATCCGGACCCACCGCGCTCATTCCAAAGCCTGGCTGTCCCGGCGCGACCACGGCGCGCAACGCAGCCGCCGCGGGGAAACCGGGCGCGTGCCTCGACAACGCGGGCTGTACCTGCTCGTACGCGTCGATGAGCTTCATCATGACGTCGGGACGGACGCGATTGCGCATCCACGTCGACGTGCTCGCGACGAGTCCTTCGATGTCGAACTCATTCGAGTAGACGAGAAATCGCACCATCGACATCTGGTCGTCCGGCTCGTTGGCGATGTCGGACATGACGAGCACGCGCGGCTTCTCGACGTACGGATCGATGCGCGCCGCGATCGCGTTGAAGTCGACCGCGGACGCAGACGGAGCTTGGCCACTCGCCGCCTTCACGCTGTTTCGGCAGCTTGCTGCGATCAGGCCGGATGCGATCAGGATGAGAGCGGTTACTCGCGGCACGTGGACGGAACGATGCGCCGAACCTTGAAATCCACGCTGCGATTCGGCGCCGCGACGATGATCTTGGCGTCGATATCCGAATTCACCTCGTACATCGTGAGGCCGCACACAACACGCGGGCTCGGGGGAGTGATGCGCGATGAGTTGCGCTTCGTTTGCGCCATCGTGGTTTCCGGAACGCGGAACAACCCCTCGAACAGGCGCTTCTTCAGCGCTGGAACGATTTCGCGGACCGCATCCAAAGACGAGGCGTCGTGACTGGCAGGCGTAAGAAACGGTGATTGTGCCGCTCGAGCGCGCACAGCGGACAATTCGCCGAACGACGGATCAGCCGTCCCGCCGAGGACACCGACGAGCGCGACAAGCAGGGTCAATGGCATGACGGCCTCCATTGTTGCCGATAACCAGCACGTACGACGCGAGAAGTTGTCCTTTGGTTGTCAGCTCTCATCGGCGGACGTCCTGACCAGATCGCTGCCGGCCCTGGCCCATTGTCAGCGCCAGATCACAGTAACGCGCCTCGTCGAAGACCGCGTGGCAGCCATCGCGTCCGCCCTGCACCTGCAGGCCGCAACCGCTGCAGCGATCAGCGTCAATCTCAGAACCGCCGGTCGCTACCACCGGCGGCGCAGCCCACGACCAACTGCGTCGACGGAGCGGTCCGGCTCGGGCTCCATCAACGCGATCCCGGACGTCCGGCTGCCGGGACCACCGCGCCGCGGATGTCGAACTCGCGCGAATGGATCGAGCGCAGGTCCGCCGGTGGGCGGCCGTCGTCCAGAGATGCGCAGGATGAAGTCACGGAAGACGCGAAACATGCTTCCTCCCTATGAATCACGAAGCGCCCGCACGAGCATCACGCTCGCGACGAGCAGCAGTGGCGCGGAGGTCGCTCCGGGCAGCCAACGCCCGAAGTATGCCGATCCGCCAAGGTGGCCGAGTCCGTTCAGAAACATCAGTGCGGAGAAGACCCCACACACGATTCGAATGCCGATGCTGCCTCGCCGTACTGCGGGCGCGAGAAATGCCAGCACGACGATCACCGCGCTCAGCCCTCCGAGCCAGGCGCCGAACGAAAACGTCGGCATCGGAAACCAGGCGAGACGCGAGCGGATACTCAGCACCATCGGATTGTAGAAGGCCAGGAAGCCCGTCGAGGCTTCGTCAATCACGTGGATTGCCAGCGCGCCTACGAGCAG
>JAICSD010000171.1 GCA_025937075.1 Vicinamibacteria bacterium
TGATGAACACCCAACGACGCGAGGGATCTCGGGTCATGTGCGCAGCGCCAGCACGCTTCGTTCGTACTCTTTCACGTCTGACAGCCACGCTCCGCCCGACGGCACGTCCTGCGTCTCGCAGTACCGCTCCCAGACGGCACCGAACGGCAGCGTCTTCGCGTCCTCGAGCAGTGCCAGACGAGCCGTATAGTCGCCGTCCGCCTCGTGCCCGCGGAGCAGGCCGATCGGCTCGAGCATCGCCTTCAGCAGCGCCTTGAGCATGTTGCGCGCGCCGATCGTCCAGGCCGCAACGCGGTTGATGCTCGCGTCGAAGTAATCGAGCCCGATATGCGTGCGCGCGAGGAAATCGCCGCGCACGAGCTCCTGCGCGATCGCCTCGAGCCCTTCGTCGAGAACGACGACGTGATCGCTGTCCCAGCGGACACCGCGGCTGACGTGCAGCAGAATCTCGGGCAGATACGTGAAGACGGCGCTGATCTTGTCCGTGATCGTCTCGGTCGGGTGGTAGTGTCCGGTGTCGAGCGTGTAGAGCTTTTGCCGGGACAGCGCGTACCCGAAGTAGAACTCGTGCGAGCCGACCGTGAAGCTCTCGACGCCGATCCCGAACAGCTTTCCTTCGACCGCGTCGAGGTTGAACCGCTTGTCGATCGGATCCGTGAAGATCGCGTCAAGGGATTCGAGCAGCCGCTGGCGCGGGCCGACGCGATCGACCGGCGTATCCTTCATGCCGTCGGGAATCCAGACGTTCGTCACACACGGCGTTCCCAGCGCGCGGCCGAAGGCTTCGCCGATGCGCCGGCACGCGACTCCGTGCCGAATCCAGAACTCGCGAATCGATCGATCGGGATGCGAGAGCGTGAAGTTCGCGTCGGCCTTGGGATGCGAGAAGAACGTCGGATTGAAGTCCAGGCCGATGCCCATCGACCTGGCCCAGTCGATCCAGCCGGAAAAGTGTTCCGGCGCGACGGCGTCGCGATCGATTGATCGTCCGCCGAACTCGCCGTAGAACGCATGCAGATTGAAGCGATGGCGTCCGGGCAGCAGCGAGAGCGCTTTCGCGGCGTCGCTGCGCAGCTCGTCGGGCGTGCGCGCCTTGCCGGGGTAATTGCCGGTGGCGGCCAGTCCGCCGCCCAGACCCGTTCCCAGCTTCTCGAACCCACCGACATCGTCGCCCTGCCAGCAGTGCAGCGAGATGGGGACGGCGGCAAGCCGCTTCAGCGCGGTGTCTGTGTCGACCCCGAGGGCGGCGTATCGCTCCGTGGCCAGTGCATAGGCGTGCTGGTTCTCTGACGCGCTCATCGTGCGGAGCAAGATACTGCATCGGGCGGCGAATCACTATGGTGCAGGACTGCTCGCTCGTGGGGCCGGCCCTCTTGGACGACACGCACTGGCGCCTGCGCCGCGGGCGGGGATGCCCTCCCGGCGCCACCCGCCGCCAAAGCCTTTGCCAACGCAAGTGCCTTGGGAGCAGGCCCGTTCTACTTTCCCTGCGGTAACATCGAAAGAAGATGCGCGTTGCGCTCGCCCAACTGAACCCGACGAGCGGGGACATCCGCGGCAACTGCGCTCGGATCATCGCCGCAGTCGAGGAATCCGCCCGCAAGCGCGCCGATCTCGTCGTGACGCCGGAGATGGCGCTGCCGGGCTACTGCATCGGGGATCTCGTCGAAAACCAAGAATTTCTGGCGGAGAACGAGCGCGCGATGCACGAGATCGCCCGCGCCGCACGCGGGATCACCGCCGTCGTCGGCTTCATCGACCACGAGCCGGACGCACGGAACGAGAACGGGACGGTCCGCAAGTACAACGCCGCAGCGGTCGTTCGCGACGGCCGCGTGCTGCAGCGCGCGCGGAAGTCGCTGCTGCCGAACTACCGCTACTTCGACGACAAGCGTTTCTTCACGCCGGGCGAGCGCCGCGAGCCGGTGACGATACAAACGTCGGGAGCGAGCGTGCCGCTCGGTGTCTCGATTTGCGAAGACCTCTGGGATCAGTTCTATTCGATCAAGCCGCTGCCGGAGCTCACGGCGAAGGGCGCGCGGGTTCTGCTGAACGTGAACGCGTCGCCGTTCTATCCTGGGAAGCGCGCCGAGCGCGACGTGCTGATCCGCCGGCACGTCGAGCGGTTGCACACGCCGCTCGTCTACGTCAACACCGCGGGCGCGGCGGACAACGGCAAGAACATCATCCCGTTCGACGGGGAGAGCCTCGTCTACAGCGCCGACGGCCGGCTCCTGGCGATCGGACCGCAGTTCGAGGAAGCGCTCCTCGTGGTCGATCTCGACTCGGACGCGTCGCTGGCGCTGCCTCCGTGGGAACGCGAGCGCGAGATCTACGACGGCCTCGTGATGGCGCTGCGCGAGTACGCGCGAAAGACGGGCTTTCGCCGTGCGATCGTGCCGATCTCGGGCGGGATCGACTCGGCGCTTGCCCTGGCGATTGCGGTGGATGCGCTGCAGCCGGAGAACGTTTCAGCGTACAACCTGCCGTCGCGCTACAACACGGAGACGACGAGGTCGATCGCGGCACGGCTGGCCGCCGCGTTCGGCGTCAAGTACGGCATCGTCCCGATTCAGGAGATCGACGAAGCGGTCCGGCGCGTGTTCGAATCGCACGCGCACCCGATCGCGTGCGGCGCCACACGCGAGAACCTGCACGCGCGGATCCGCGGGCTCCTGATGATGGCCGAATCCAACGACACCGGCGCGCTGCTGATCTCGTGCGGAAACGAGACGGAGATCGCGCTCGGATACGCCACGCTTTACGGCGACATGTGCGGCGGGCTTTCGCTGATCGGCGATCTGTCGAAGGTGGACGTCTATCGCGTGGCCCGGTACGTGAACGAACGGCACGGCCGCGAGATGATCCCGAACGACGCGTTCGAGATCGCGCCGTCCGCGGAGCTGGCGGAAGGACAGTTCGATCCGTTCGACTACTACGTCGTCGCCCCCGTCGTGGGCGAGCTGATCGAGCGGCACCGCAGCCGTGCGGAGCTGGTCGCGCTCTTCAGGGAACGGGCGCTCGATCCGGAACGCTTTGTTCCGGATCCGCAAGGCAGGACGGTTTACGACAAGCACACGCCCGAATCGTTCGACGCGGTCGTCGCCGACGCGTACCGCCGATTCCAGCGGTCGGTCTACAAACGCCTGCAGGGGCCGCCGATTGTCGTCGTCAGCGAGCGCGCGTTCGGCTTCGATCTGCGCGAGACGATCATCAACGGCTGGGAGGGATGAGATTGGTGCGACGTGCGTTTCGGATGAGCGTCCATCCAGGGCGTCAGGCGGAATACGCGAGCCGTCATCAGCCGATCTGGCCCGAGCTGCAGGAAACCCTGCTGCAGCACGGCGTCCACACGTATTCGATCTACCTGGATCCGGCGACGAACGATCTGTTCGCGTACGTGGAATTCGAGAGCGAGGAGCGGTGGGCGGCGGTCGCTGCGACGGATGTCTGCCGCCGATGGTGGCGCCACATGCGCGACCTGATGCCGTCGAATCCGGACGATAGTCCGGTTGCGCTGCCGCTCAGCGAGGTGTTTCACATCGACCGAACGTAGCGCGGGCCTTTCAGGCCCGCGCGTGAAGGCGGCCCCAAAAGGGCCGCCCTACGATTCCCCCGCGGTCATCGAACACCCAACAACAGATCGACTGTCAGCTGGTCCAGCTTTTCGTACGCGAGCCCCTTGCGCGCGATCGATACGCGATCGAACGTCTCGTTGAGCAGCGCGTCCCGGCGCTGTGGCGAATATGGGGCCAGCGGCTTCGTTCCATCGCCGCCGACCTCCCGCAGCAGTGCCTGAATCTCCGCGTCCTGGTTCCAGCGCTTCGCCTTGTCTTTCAAGATCAAGTACGTCCGCATGCAGCCGCGCGCGAAGTCCTTCACGCCGTCGTAATCCTCCGTCCGGTACGCGTGCGCATCGAAGTGCCGCGGCCCGCTGTAGCCGACGTCTTCGAGGAACTTCACCAGCCAGAACGTCGATTTCAGGTTGGCGGACCCGAAGCGGAAGTCCTGATCGTACCGGCCGGACACCTGATCGTTCAGATCGATGTGGAACAGCTTGCCGGCGTCCCACGCCTGCGCGACGGCGTGGACGAAGTTCAACCCCGCCATCTGCTCGTGGGCGACCTCAGGGTTGACGCCCACCATCTCGGCATGCGCCAGCGTGGGAATGAACCCGAGATAGGCGCCGGTCGTCGCCATGTAGATATCGCCGCGCGGCTCGTTGGGCTTGGCTTCCAGCGCGAAGCGGTACCCGTACTTCCGGTCGATCGAGTACTCGCAGAGGAAGTTGACGGCATCCCTCAGGCGCTTGACCGCCTCGTCAGGACGCCGGCACGCATCCGTCTCGACGCCTTCGCGTCCGCCCCAGAGCACGAAGATCTTCGCGCCGAGCTCCGCCCCCAGGTCCATCGCGCGCATCGTCTTCTGGACGGCAAACGAGCGGACGCGCGGATCGTTGGCCGTGAACGCACCGTCCTTGAAGATCGGATCGAAGAACAGGCTCACGGTCGCCATCGGGACGACGATCCGGTGGCGCTCGCAGGCGGCCTTGAAGTCGCGGACGATGCGGTCGCGCTCGGCGGGAGTGGCGTCGATGGGCACGAGATCGTTGTCGTGGAGGTTCACACCCCAGGCGCCGACCTCGGCGAGCATCGCGACGGCGTCGACCGGCGGCAGCGCGTCGCGGACGACATCGCCGAACGGATCGCGTCCGCGATTGCTGATCGTCCAGAGACCGAACGAAAACTTGTCCTCGGGGCGCGGCGTGTATGCGTCAGCCATTAGAAACTCATCAAATCAACGTGCATAGATGTTGCGCAAGGCAGGATACACGCGTCTGAACGCCTCGTAGTGGCGATTCATGACGCTCACTGCAGTCGGCTCCGGGTCAGTGCGGCCCGCGGAGCGAACGACAGCATCGCACGCAGCGTCGACGGTGGGCCAGATCCCTGCGCCGACGCCCGCGAGAATCGCCGCACCATAGGCGGCGCCTTCTTCGGCCGCAACGGTCTCGACGGGCGTTCCATACGCGTCGGCCTGAATCTGACGCCAGAGCGGGGAGCGCGCGCCGCCGCCGCCAACGCGGACGTTGACGACGGGCAGCTGCAGCTCGGAAAAGATCGCGAACGAGTCGCGCAGGCTGAACGCGACGCCTTCCATGATCGCGCGGGCGACGTGGCCGCGCGTGTGTTCTGCCGCAACGCCGAGCAGCGCGGCACGGACGTCGGGATCGCAGTGCGGCGTGCGTTCACCCATCAGGTACGGCGCCCACAACACGCCGTCTGCGCCCGCAGGCACGGCGGCGGCTTCCGCGGACAACTGCTCGTACGCGGCGTCCCCGTCGTCGTTGCCGCCGAATCGGTCGCGCAGCCAGCGCAGCGACAATCCAGCGGCCTGCGTGACGCCCATCACGTGCCATCGTCCCGGGATCGCATGGCAGAACGTGTGAATCCGTCCCTTGCGATCGAGCGCGGGACGCTCGGTGGCGGCGAACACGACGCCCGACGTGCCGATCGTGACGCTGACCGCGCCGGGACGCGTGATGCCCATCCCGACGGCGCCCGCGGCCTGATCGCCAGCGCCGGCGACGATCGGCGTCCCTTCACGCAGCCCCGTGGCTTTCGCCGCCTCGGCCGACACGCGCGCGCACACGTCGGGCGATTCGAACACGTCGGGCAGGATTTCCCGTCGCAGCCCGGAGCGCTCGATCATCTCGGCGGACCACTGACGCTGCGCGACATCGAGGAGGAGCGTACCCGACGCGTCGGCGACGTCCGTGGCGAACACGCCGCTCAGACGGAAACGGACGTAGTCCTTCGGAAGCAGGACGCGCCTGACGCGTGCCCAGACATCCGGTTCGTGCGTGCGGACCCACAGGATGCGCGTGACCGTGAAGTTGGTGAGCGCAGGGTTCGACGTCAGTTCCAGCAGGCGGGCAGGGCCAATCGTCTCATCGAGCCACCGGCACTCCGCGCTCGTGCGCTGATCGCACCAGATGATCGACGGGCGCAGCACGCCGCCGCGCTCGTCGAGCAGCACGAGGCCGTGCATCTGTCCGGAAAGCCCGATGGCGTCCACGGAGGCGCCGTCCGCGCGCGCGAGGACCGCGCGAAGCGCTTCCTGCCCCGCGCGCCACCAGTCCGCCGGCTCCTGCTCGGCCCACGCAGGACCGCGCGATGCGAACGGCGCGTGCGGCGCGGTTGCCGACGCTGCGATTGTTCCGTCGTTGCGTACGAGGACGGCGCGACTGCCGCCGGTGCCGACATCAAGGCCGATTACGGGAATGAAGGCTCCTTCCGACTTCTACACGTCACACAGCGTCACGGCGTCGCGCAACGACGTGAGCGGATCGCGCGTCGGGACGAACTCGTGCGCCATGTAGCCCTTGAAGCCCATGTCCGCGAGCGCGGCGGCAACAGCCCGCCAGTTCACCTCCTGCGTGTCGTCCAGCTCGTGGCGTCCGGGAACGCCGCCGGTGTGCACGTGGGCGATCCATTCGTGGTTGTCGCGGAGCGTGCGGATCAGATCGCCTTCCATGATCTGCATGTGATAGGCGTCGTAGAGGAGCTTCACGCGCGGCGAGTTCACCGCCTTCACGACCTTCAGGCCGAACGCGCTGTGATCCCCCTGATAGTCCTTGTGGTCCACCTTGCTGTTGAGGAGCTCGACGCAGATGGTGACGTTGTTGTCTTCGCCAATCTTCTTGACGCGGTTGAGGCCCTCGACGCAGTTGTCGATCGCCTCATTGTCGGGCATGCCGCGGCGGTTCCCGAAGAACGTGATGACGTTGGGGACTTTGAGGGCCGCCGCGCGCGGAATCTTCTGCTCGAAGTTCCGCACGATCGCGTCGTGATTCGCGCGCACGTTGAGGCCGTCGGGAATCGTGCCGCCGCCCGCATAGGCCATCGAGCACACGAGGCCATGATCGCGCACGACGGACCACTCTGGCTCCTCGAGCAGATCGATCGCGGTCAGTCCCATGGCTGCAACCGCCTTGCAGAAGTCCGGCATTGGTATCTTGTTGTAGCACCACCGCGAAACGGACTGCTCGAGGCGTCCGTGCGTAACGATGCGGTCCGTCTGGGCGGAGGCGGGTCGTGAGGAGAGGGCGGCCGCAGCAGCGGCCGCACCTGTCTGGATTGCCTGGCGTCTGCTGACTCTCGTCATGCGCGCGGGCCGCTATTTCACTACGAGGGTGCCTTTCATGCCCGCAGCGTAGTGACCCGGAAACGAGCAGAGAAAAGTGTAGCTGCCCGGTTTGGTCGGAACCGTGATTGTGGTCTCGACCGTTTCGCCGGGCCCGGCGAGCGTCGTGTGGCCGATGATGTCGGCCTTCATCGAGGCGGGCACGTAGTCGGTGTCGCGCGCAGAGATCGCGGCCTTCGTGAACGCGTCGACGTCCGCCTTTGCGTTGAGCAGGACGAAATTGTGCGCCATCGCAATCTTCGGCATCTGGCCGACGTTCTTGAGGACGATGTGCAGCCGCTCACCGGGCTTGGCGTTGATCGTGGAGACGTCGTATTTCATCTGGTCGCTGCCGGTGAGGTTCACCGTCCGTGCCGCGCCGCCGGCCTTGGCCTTCGCGGCGGGTTTGGCCGTCTGCGCCGCGGGCTTGGCCGCCTGCGCATTCGGCTGCGCGCTCAACACGGATGTCATGGCTACGGCGACGAGCATCGAAAACAGTTTCATGATCAAGTCCTCGCTACAGTGAACAAAGAGGAGGTTGGTTGTCGACATCCTTTCTAGTCTACCCCGGCCAGGCGATCTCTTCCGGTACCGCGTCTGCTTCCCGGAGCACGGCCCAGTAAACCGTGGACACGCGCGATCGCGCCGGGACCCAGCGGAACGCCGGCGTGTCGAACATCCGGCCGCGCTCGATCATCTGCCGCCGCGATTCTGGAAAGGGCGACACGCCGAACTCCATCCCGCGCGTGAGCGTGCGTCCGTCCCACGGCGCGGTCTTGCGGCTCAGGTTTTCTTCCCAGATGCCCATCCATGGAAACGCCGCGCGCTCCCACACGTAGCCGAACGCGAGCCCTGCCGTCCTCGAGAACGCCGAGAAGAATACATGGCCACGCGACGTATCCATGAGATGCGTCGTGTACGCGCTCGATTCCGCAGCATCGGTGAACGTGCGCAGGTCGGCCGTGCTGCCGCCGGCGCGCGGCGCACCCGGCCAGTCGAACACCGCGCCGCTTTCGAGGTAATCGGCAGTGCCGAACGCCCCTTCGAAGACCTTTGATCGCGTCGCGGACGCGCGAAAGTCGGTCGAACCCTTCTCCAGGAACGGCGGACCGATCGTGACGTGCTCGGTCCACCCAATCGGCCGATCCGTGCCGGTGACGTTCTCGACCGTCTCCTCGAAACGAACGGCGCGGTCGATCAACGCCATGCGGCGTTCGAAGCGAAGCTGCGCCATCGGCAGCTCCGTCGTCATCACCAACTCGGTGGCGGACCCGGCAATCGCAAAACGGCTGACGGGCGCTTCGCCGTGTGCCGCCAGGCCTGCGGCTTCTTCTTCGGCAGACGGACCGCCGAAGATATCGAGGCA